>JAKEHA010000159.1 GCA_022615275.1 Candidatus Latescibacterota bacterium | reverse complement strand
TCGGAGGGGACGAGGCCAAAGTAAGCCATCAGGGCCCGCGGCGATCGGAAGCGGCGCACGTCGTCGATCTCGGCGAGCAGGCTCATGGCCGTCAGCGTCTTGACGCCGCGCCGACGCCAACCCAACTCCATTTTCCGAAACGAGGGGCCCCGTCCTTCGACGCCTGGACGTACGTACCATCGTACAAGAACACATAACGATCCATCGTCTTTCCGGCGGGCGACTCGATCACCATCCATACCTTGTCGAGGAAGCCCGCGGGTGGCGTTGCAGCGGGTTGCCGCGTGGCCTCGCGCTGTGCACTCGATAGCGCGAGGGCGGCCGCGCAGGCAATGATCGACCGGAGCATCATGAGCGCTCGATACGCAATTGCTATGCCTTATTACGGGGTGGGCTCCGGTCGGTTCCCGGACCGGGATCGTTAGGCCTCGTAGTAGCGCCGCACGCTGGCGACAGCGTCCGCCAGCGGAACCACGTCGGTTCTGTCGTCCAGTCGGTAGAAGATCTCGCAGTTCCCGTCCTTCAGATTGCGCTCGCCCAAGGTGACGCGCATGGGCACCCCGATCAACTCCGCGTCCTTGAACTTCGGGCCCGGGCGCAGGTCGCGGTCGTCCAGCAACACGTCGAAGCCGGCCGCTTTCAATTCGGCGTACACGCGCTCCATCGCGCCGACCGTGCTCTCGTCGTTCAGATTGAGGGGCGTCACGACGGCGTGGAACGGGGTCAGCGCCTTCGGCCAGCGAATCCCCCGCTCGTCATAGTGCTGCTCGATGGCGGCCGCCACCGCGCGCGAGACGCCGAAGCCGTAGCAGCCCATGATGAAGGGCTGCTCCTGACCTTCCTGGTCGAGGAAGGTGGCGCGCATGGCCTTGCTGTACTTCACGTCGAGCTTGAAGATGTGACCGATCTCGACGCCGCGTTGGAGTTGCAGCTCGCCCTTCCCGCAACTCGCGCAGCGGTCCCCCGCCACAACCGTGGAAAGCGGTGCCGTGCGCTCGGGTTTGAAATCGCGCCCCATCTTGACGCCGCGCAGGTGCGCGTCGGCGGCGTTGGCACCGACGATCATGCCGTCGTAGGCGTTCATCAACTCGTCGGCGATGATGATCGCCTTCAATCCCACCGGCCCCGCGAACCCGACCGGCGCGCCCGTGAGCGCTTCGACCTCTTCGGGCGTCATCGGGCGCACGTCCGGGTCGTCGAGCGCCTTGGCCAGCTTGACCTCGTTCAACTCGCGGTCACCCGGCACCAGCACGGCGATGTCGCGCCACTTGCTCTTGTAGAGAAGAGTCTTCACCAGACGTTGCTTCGACACCTTGAAGAAGGCGCTCACCTCGTCGACCGTGTGCTGGCCCGGTGTGGCGACGTTCTCCATCTTCGCGGACAGTTCTTTCTCCAGCATGGCCGGCCCCAGGCTCACCGCACGCTCGTCGTTGGCCGCGTACCCGCACGACGCGCAGCGGAACATCACACTCTCGCCCGCGTCCGCGAGCACGATGAACTCCTCGTTGATATCGCCGCCGATGGCACCCGACTCCGCCTGCACCTGCACGCCCTCGAGGCCGAGGCGTTCCAGGATGCGCCGGTACGCGCCCGCCATCGCGGCGTAGGTGTCGTGTAGCGACTCGTCGCTCGCGTGGAAGCTGTAGGCGTCCTTCATCATGAACTCGCGCGCGCGCATGACCCCGAAGCGCGGGCGGAACTCGTCGCGGAACTTGGTTTGAATCTGGTAGAGCGTCTGCGGGAGCTGCCGGTACGACTTGATCTCCGCGCGCGCGATGTCGGTGACGACTTCCTCGTGCGTGGGTCCGAGCGCAAACAGACGCGCGCGGCGATCCTTCAATTGAAAGAGAATCTCACCGAAGTTCTTCAGGCGGCCGGTCTCTTCGTACAACTCGGCCGGGTGCAGGACCGGCATTTGCACTTCCTGCGCGCCCGTGCGATCCATCTCCTCGCGCACGATGGTTTCGACGCGCCGCAGCACGCGGTAGCCCATGGGGAGAAACGAGTACACGCCCGAGGTGAGCATGCGAATCATACCCGCGCGCAGCATGAGCTGGTGGCTCGGGATCTCCGCGTCCTTGGGCACTTCCTTGTACGTGGGCAGGTAGTACTTCGACCAGCGCATGCGTGACGACCTTTTCTATTGGATAAGCGAACGAGGTTAGTAGTTATAGCCGATGAACAACTCGAAGCCGGTATCGCTCGATATCGTATCGAAATCGGTCGGCCATGTAAAGTTGACTCGCATCACGGGCGCGTACCCGAGATTGAGCTCGATACCGGTCCCGATTGACCCCAGCCACTCGGTGTCGAGGATTTCGAACTCGTTGCGGTCCGTCATCCCCGCGTCGAAGAAGAGCGCCCCGCGGAACATGGGAAACTCGATGGGGCCGAACGGCAGCACGATGCGAAGCCCGTCGAGCAGGGGAAAGCGCAGCTCGGTGTTGACGAGCTGGATGGTCTTGCCGAAGAACTCGTTGTAGGGATACCCGCGCAAGGTCCACGGCCCGCCCAGGTAGAACACCTGCTCGTCGCCGCCCCACGCGCTGCGATTGAGGTAGCGCACCGCGAAGGCGGCCCGCGACCCGAGCTTGAAGTAGCGCCGCACGTCGACCTGAAACAGCGTGTTGTCGAAACCGCGGTCCTGGAAGTCCACGGTTTGCCCGCCGGTGACGTAGTAGCGCCAGCCCGTGAGCGGGCCGCCGAAGGTCCACACGGCGTTGTCGCGGATGTAGCTCAAGAACACCGACCCGGTGAAGCTGCGTTTCTCGCTGTCCCGAATGATCGCTTCCAGGTCCGAGATCTCGATCTGGCGCAGCACCAGCGAGCTTTCGATGCGCTGGAACTTGTCGAGCGGGTAGCTGATTCCGAAGGCGCCGCCCACGCGCTTTTCGCGCTGAGCCAGCAATCGCAGGTCGGCGTACGTATTGAGATGGAAGAAGCTGAACGAGTAATTGACGCGGTGCGCCAGATTCAAGTACGCGAAGGCGGCGTTGAAGTCGTCCCAGAAGTTGTTGAAGTCTTCGGTGGTGGTTCCGAAAACGAACGAGAGTTGGTGGTTTCCGAGCACGTCGGTCATGATCAGTTGTCCACCGTTGCCGACGTCGCCCGCCTCGGGGTCGATGGCCACGCCCGCGCCGATGAAATCGATCGAGAAGCGCGTCTCGTAGGGCTTGGTGACGAAGGCCGAGTCCGGCATGTCCGAGCGCGTCCACGGCACCACCAAGTCGTCGCTCGGACGCGCGCTCGCGAGCGCGGGGCGGTCGCGGCGAATGGGAAAGTCGTAGAGCTGGAACTCGCCGCCTTCGTATACCACCGCGACGAACCCGCTCCCGTCGGGATAGAACGACGGCGCGCTCACACCCGTGAGCACGTCGGTCTGCTGAAATACCGCATCACCCTCGCGTAGGTAGATGTTGGATGCACCGTCGCGGTCCGACGTGAACAAGAACGAGTTCCCGTCCGGCGCCCACTCGGGATTGCTGTCGCCGAAGGGCCCGCCCTCGAGGGCCGTGATCTCGCGCGTCTCCAGGTCCATCCGATAGACGTGCGTGCGGTCCTTGCTCTGACCCGCGCCCCGGTCCGACACGAACAAGATCACGTCGTCGTAGGGGTGGTAGTCGGCGTCCTCCTCGCTGAAACCGTCCTCGGTCAGGCGCTCGAGGCGACCGTCTTCGAGATGGACCAGGTAGAGGTCCATGACGCCGCGTGTGTCGATCGCACTGAACACCATCTTGGTGCGGTCGCCGGAGACCGTGGGCGACTGGATGATGGAGAGGCCGTCGAACTCGAAGTGCGCGATCTCCCCGCCCTCGCGGGCGCTCCATAAGTAAATGCGGTCGCGCGCGCTGCTCTTGGAGACGAAGACCAGCGTGTCGCCGAGCGCTTCGATCTTGCTGCGGAACGCGGGCAACGACTCCAACGCGCTCGAGCGTCCGCCCGCGACCACGACGTCTTCGTTCCACGGCATGTCCGCGACCGCGGTGACGCCGGCCGCCCCCGGAGTGGCCGGGTTTACGCGCTGGCTCCCGCGCCCGCGCGTCAATACGACCACCCCGTCGCGGCCCGTGAGCGAATAAACCACCTTCTGCCGGATGGGGGCGCCGGTCGAATCCACCTCGAAGGCGTCTACGAAGCCGCCGGCGGGCCGGCTGTGGAACGAGCGCGGGGGCGTGAGCTGCAGTCCCTGGTCGGTGGCGAATTGTCGCGTCAGGACGGCCGGATAGTGCTTTCGCTTCATGTACTTCATGAAGGCGTCGTTGAGCTCGTACAAGTCCATACCGATCGCGCTGGCGAGCACCAGCGTGAACTCGGGCGCCTTCCACCAGGCTTCCAGGATCCGGATCACCGCGTCGGACCCGAAGTTGGTCGCGATGTAGTTGATCACCGCTTCGCCCTGCTTGTACATCATGAACGACCCCTCGATGCGCCAGATCTCATCGAGGTCGTAGAGGCGTCCGTTGAGCAGCGCGTCGCGCACGAACATCTCGCCCTGCGCGTTCTGCGGCGAGTTGGCGAAGTACTCGGCCATTCCTTCCACGAACCACAGCGGCGGGTGCGAGAAGGAGTACTTCCCCATGTCGTGCATGTGCACCTGCAGCTTCTCCAGCATGAAAGCGTGCACCATCTCGTGGCGCACGACGTGGCGCAGGTTGGCGTACGACCCGTTGAACGGGACCGCGATGCGTCCCTTCATGAGATCGGTGAAGCCGCCCGTGTACTCCGAGATGAGAACGGGCAGGATGTTGGTCTGCTGGAAATCGTAGTGCGTGGCGTAGAAGACGAACGGCAGCCGGCGCCGGAATTCGAGGCGAAAGGTCTCGCTGAACTCGAGGAAGGTCTCTTCCACGAGCGGCGCGAGGTAGAGGATCAGCGTCGAGTCGGGCGCGTAGTGATAGATGTCGACGTGGGGCGTCTCGAGCACGCGCCAGTCTTTTCCCTGATAGATGACCTTGTTCTTCCCGAAGGGATACTGGGCCTCTGCGCTCGCGGCCAGACAGACCGCGGTCGCCGTTACTGCGAGCGTGCACAGGCGTTTTCGCATGCAAGAAAGCGTCAGACGTCGGCCCACCCGTGGAAGTTCACCTCGGCGGGGCCTTCGAGTGCGACGTTCACCGCGCCGGTGGGGGCGAGTTCGAAGGACGCGGTCAGCTCGTCGCCGCTGTGCTGGACGATGCGCGTGGGGCTCTTCAGGCGACCTTCGTGCGCGAATAGAACCGAGGCCGCAACCGAGCCGGTCCCGCACGCGAACGTCTCGGCTTCGACACCTTTTTCGTAGGTACGAAGGTAGATGCGCCCGTCTTTTCCGATGGAGGCGAAGTTCACGTTCGCGCCTTCGGGCGCGAAGGCGGGGTCGTGGCGAAGCGCGCGACCCAGCTCGAAGACCTCCGCGCTCGTCATGGCGGTCGCGTCTTCGACCGGGACCACCGCGTGGCGCGTCCCGACCGTCATGAAGTGGAGCGCCCCCCGCGGCGTCTTTATGCGGGTCTCGATGTCGCGGCGCATGCGGGCCGCGTCCATCATGCGCATCCACGCGCGCCCGCCTCGCACGCGCGCCTCGATGGGCCCCGAGCCGGTCATGAAGTCGAGAACCACTTCGTCCCCGCTCCGCTCGCCGAGCCCCAAGTCGGCGGCGAACCGCGCCGAGCAGCGGGCCCCATTCCCGCACATGACCTCTTCGGCACCGTTGCCGTTGTAGAAGCGCATGAAGAAATCGCGACCCTGGGCGGGCGCACCGCCTTCGATCGAGACGAAGCCATCCGCGCCGACCCCGCGGCGCCGGTCGCACAGGTGCGCGATCTGCGCGCCCGTGAGCGTCACCTCGCCGCGACGGTTGTCGACCAGAATGAAGTCGTTCGCGGCCCCGTTCATCTTCACGAACTCGATTCGCATCGTCGCCTCGCTAGTCGTCGCGCCGCCTCAAGACGAGCTTGCCCACCTCGACCGTAGCACCCGGTCCGACCGTGACCGAATCCGGGAGCGTCGCCCACGGCTCGCGGCACGTGAGCGAATCGCCGCACACGAAGTCGCCCAGCGCGCTGTCCGCGCGCACGTCGAGAAACGCCCACAAGCGATACCCGCCCGGCTTGACCCGCGCGAATTCGAAGGCCCCCGTGGTGTCGCACCGCACCAAGTACTGTATGCGCGTCGAATCGAGGGTCGCGGTCAAGGACACCGTCGCGAGCAGACTGTCGATGCCGGTCTCGTTGGCCACCGCGCCCCGCACCACGCCCGGCTCGGTGGGGTCGATCACGCCGATCTGAACGCCCTCGACTTCGCTGACGGCGGCCGTCAGGGCGAAGGTGTCGGGCAGCACGGTGTACGGTTCGCCGGCCTTCTCGAAGGCGCCGTTGCCGTTCTGGTCGATGTACGCCATCACGACGAAACGCGCGTCGTTGGCCGGCAAGTAGCCCAGCGTGAACCTCCCGTCCCTCCCGGTTGCCGCCTCGCGGTCGGGGCGCGCCGCATCGGCTCGAAACTCCGCCTCGCGCGGGACGCGAAACCCGCGCACGATCGCCTTGCCCGACGGCTGGCGCTTGAACAGCACCGTCCCGCTGATGCGCGCGGTGTCGAGCGGCGCCAGACCGGTGGCGAACGCGAACTCGCGCCCGCCCGTATTGGCAACGCCGTGGCTGTCACGGTAGCCGGGTTTCAAACGCACGACATAGGTCGTGTCGCGCTGCAGCCCGCCGCGCGGCTCGATCACCAGCGTATTTCCCTCCCAGCGCACGCGCTCGATCTCGATCGAAGGCTGCACGGTCACCAGTCGTTCCATGCGCGCCCGCGTCATGTCCTCACCGAACGTGATCGCGATGGGGCTCTCCGGGTCGACGCCGGTCGAGTCCGCCGACGGGGTCGTCCCAACGACGCCCGGGGGTGTCTTGTCCTCCGGCCCGCCCGAAGGCGGCTCGTCGACCGCGCACGCCAACGCGAAGAGTACGGCGAACGCCGCGCGCGCGCTACGCACGTGGGTGCGCCTTTCGATACACCTTGCGCAGGTGCTCGACCGACACGTGCGTGTAGATCTGCGTGGTCGACAGGCTCTCGTGCCCCAGCAGTTCCTGGACCGCGCGCAAGTCGGCGCCGTGGTCGAGCATGTGGGTCGCAAAGGCGTGGCGCAAGACGTGTGGCGACGCCTTCGTGACCGAGGCCACGCGCCGCAAGTGGCGCGCCACCACGCGCTGCACGGTGCGCCGGCTCACGCGCGTTTCTTTCTCGCCGTCCGCGCGCCCGGCGAACGCGGGCGCGCTCGTGCGAGCCTTCAACGACGCGTCGGTGGCGCTGACAAGCCCGAAGCGCGACGCCCAGTAGACCAGCATGCTCGCGCGCGCGCGACCCGCGAACGGCACCACACGCCGCTTGCTTCCCTTTCCGTGCACCACGACGCGATCGGAGAGCGGCAGAAAATCGCCGACCGTGAGAGCGACCAGCTCGCCCAGGCGCACGCCGGTTCCGTACAAAAATTCGAGGATCGCGCGATCGCGCGCCCCCGCCGGCCTTGACACGTCCGGCAGGTTCATCATGAGCTCGAGGCGTTCTTCGCTGACGATGGTCGGGACCGAACGACGCGCGACGCGCTGCGCCAGGTGCAGGGTCGGGTCGGACGCGATGGCCCCGCGCTTCTCGAGGAAGCGGAAGAACGACCGCAGCGCGGAGACGCGGCGCATCATCGAGCGCCCGGATAGTCCGCGCGCCACTTCGGCCGCGAGATACGCGCGCAATGCGGTCGCGTCGACGGAGCCGGCTTGCGCGCGGTCCTTCCCGTGCTCGGCGAGGAAAGCGGATAGCGACGCGAGGTCGCTCGCATAGGCCTCGACGGTCCGCGGCGAGAGCCCACGCTCGTGGGCGAGGTGGGTTCGAAAGCGCTCGATGGCGGCGTCCAACAGCATAGGAACTCGTCGCGCGGCGGGGCGGTCACCGGGCGTTGCCCCGAATATAAGGGTTGATACGAAAAGCGGTTAAGCGAAATCTGGAATAGACCGGCGCCAGCCGGTCTCACGGAAAGAGCCAGGGATTCTCCCGGCGGTACGTCTCCATCGCGGTGAGCGCCGCTTTCGCGGCGCTTTCATGGCGAGTCTGGCGAGTGCGCCGGCCGCCGGTGCCATTGCTCGGCAAGAGCCCAAAATTGGCGTTCATGGGCTGGAAGTTCTTGCGCGGCGCGTGCACGTAGTCCATCAGCGACCCGATCATCGTCTCTTTCGGAATGGCCGGCATCTCGCGACCGTGCGACGCGGCCGTGATCGAGAGCGCCACGATGATCGCACTCATGATCGACTCGACGTAGCCTTCGACGCCGCAAATCTGCCCCGCGAAGTGGAGGCCCGGTCGCGTGCGATCGCGCAAGTATGGGTCGCACAGGGTCGGAATATCCAGAAAGATATTGCGGTGGATGGTGCCGAAGCGCAGCACCGAGACGTCCGAGCAACCCGGCAGCATGCGCAGCATCTCCTTCTGACACGCCCACGTCATGCGGGTTTGGAAGCCGACCAGACCCATGAGGCTCCCTTCGCGGCTCTCCTTGCGCAACTGCAGCACCGCGTAGGGGTCGCGTCCGGTGCGCGGATCGGCGAGCCCCTTGGGCTTCATGGGGCCGAAGCGCAACGTGTCCTCGCCGCGCGCGACCAGCACTTCGATCGGCAGGCACGCCTCGAAGTACTTCTCTTCTTCGAAGGCGTGCGACTGAGCGTACTGTGCGCCGCGCACGAACTCGATCAGTCGTCGGTATTCGTCGCGCGTGAACGGAATGTTGAGATAGTCGGCCTCACCCTTGCCGTAACGGCTGGCCCAGTAGCCGACCGCCGGGTCCACGGAGTCGCCGTCGATCGAGGGCGCGATGGCGTCGTAGAAGTACAAGTGCTCGCGCGTGCAGTGCGACACCAGTGCCTGCGAGAGCGCCTCCCCCGTGAGCGGGCCGGTGGCGATGACGGCGGGTGTCGGGATGTCGAGTGAATCGACGCGGCGGCGTTCGACGGTAATGTTCGGGTGCTTCGCGATCTTTTCGGTCACCGCGGAGGAGAACAAGTCGCGGTCGATGCCGAGCGCGTGGCCGGCGGGCACGGAATTCTCGCGCGCGACGGGCACGAGCTCGCAGCCGAGCACGTCCATCTCGGCCTTGAGCAGGCCCGACGCGGTGTCGAGGAGTGTGGACTTGAACGAATTGGAGCAGACGATCTCGGCCAGGCGGTCGGTCTTATGGGCGCCGGTGGGTGTTTCGGGCCGCATCTCGAAGAGGCGGACCTGGAAGCCACGGTCGGCGAGCTGTAGTGCAGCTTCGCAGCCAGCCAGTCCGCCCCCGACGATCGTCACCTCACCCATACTGGCCACCCTGCCGCGCGCTTACGCGCGCGCATCATTCGCTCGCCATTTCCTCTTTGCACTTCGGGCACTTGAGGAAGTCGCCGCGCGTCTTCGAGGACTTGTGGACCATGTACGGGTTGCCGCAGTTCGAGCACTCTTCGGCCACCGGCTTGTCCCAGCTGGCCCAGTCGCAGCCCGGCGGCTGGCCTTCCTTGGGCGCGCGGTAGTTGCTACAACCGTAGAAGGTCTTGCCGCGCTGGGTGCGCTTCTCGACGATCTTGCCGCCGCAACCCTCGCGCGGGCACTTCATGCCGATCGGGAACGCCTCCGTGTGCTTGCACTCGGGGTAGCGCGCGCACGCGACGAAGCGCCCGTAGCGCCCGCTCTTCGCGACCAGCTGCGACCCGCACTTCGGGCAGTTGCCCTCCACGGCGACGTTGGCGGACGGGTCCGCAATGGGCCGCGAGAACTTGCACTCCGGATACGCGGGACACGCGAGGAACTGGCCGTTGCGTCCCCACTTCTTGATCAGGTTGCGGCCGCACTTCTCGCACTTGACGTCGGTCTCTTCCTGGAGCTCGCTCTTGAGCTTGGTCTTCTTCTCGTCGATATGGTCCAGCGACTCGCTGAACGGGCCGTAGAAATCCTTGACCACGCGCTTCCATTCGAACTCCCCGCCCTCGATCTTGTCGAGCTCCTGCTCCATTTGAGCGGTGAACGACGTGTCGAAGACCTCCGGGAAGAAGCGCTCGAGCGTCTTCCACACCTGGCGCCCGAGCGTGGTCGGGCGCAGGCGCCCCTCTTCTTTTTCGACGTACTCGCGGTCCTGGATGATCGACACGATGTTCGCGTACGTGCTCGGACGGCCGATGCCCTTGTCTTCCAGGTCCTTGATGAGCGTCGCCTCGGTGTAGCGCGGCGGCGGCTCGGTGAAGTGCTGGATGCCGTCGATCGACTTGACCGAAAGCGCGTCCTTCTCCTGGACCGGCGGTAGCTCGCTGCCCTCCTCGCCCAGGCTCTCTTCGTACACGGCGAGGAAGCCGGGGAACGTCATCACGCGGCCGTTGGCCTTGAGCGTGTACGCACCCGCGCCCACCAGCACTTCGGTGGTGTCGTAGCGCGCGCTCTCCATCTGGGAGGCGAGAAAGCGGCGCCAGATCAAGTCGTAGAGCGCGTACTGGTCCTTGGTGAGCTTGCCCTTGAGCGATTCCGGCGTGCGCTCCACGTCGGAGGGACGAATGGCTTCGTGCGCGTCCTGCGCCTTGGCGCTGGTCTTGTACGCGCGCGCCTTTTCGGGGCTGTAGTCCTCGCCCCACGTCTCGACGATGTAGTCGCGCGCGGACTCCTTGGCCTGGTCGGCCACGCGCACCGAGTCGGTTCGCATGTAAGTGATCAATCCGACGCGGTCGCCGTCGCCGACGTCGACGCCTTCGTAGAGCTGCTGGGCCAGCATCATGATCTTCTTGGCCGAGAAGCGCAGGCGGCGCGCGGCGTCGCGTTGCATGGTACTCGTGATGTAGGGTGGCTGCGGGTTGCGCTTGCGCTCCTTCTTCTCGACCGAAGTGACGGCGTAGGACGCCTTCTTGAGATCGGCCAGCGCGGCGTCGGACTCTTTCTGATTCTTGAGCTCGATCTTCTCGCCGTTCTTCTCGATCAGCTTGACCGGCAACTCGCCGCCGCCCGGTGTGGTCAGAACACCCTCGATGGTCCAGTACTCCTCGGCGACGAAGGCCTCGATCTCGGCCTCGCGCTCGCATACCAGGCGCAGGCCCACGGTCTGCACGCGGCCCGCGCTCAATCCGTAATAGAAGATCTGCCACAGTATAGGGCTGATCTTGTAGCCCACCAGGCGGTCGAGTATGCGGCGCGCCTGCTGCGCGTCGACCTTCTTCATGTCGACGTCCATGGGATCGTCGATCGCACCCTTGATGGCGGGCTTGGTGATCTCGTTGAAGATGATGCGCCTGACGTTCTTCTGAACGGGCGCGATGTACTCGCGGATGTGCCACGCGATGGCCTCGCCCTCGCGGTCCAAGTCGAGTGCGAGGTAGACCTGGTCGGCCGCCTTGGCGTCCTTCTTGATCTGATCGAGGATCTTCTTCTTCCCGCGCGACACGACGTACTCGGGCGAGAACCCGTTGTCGAGGTCGACGCCGAGACGATTGGTGGGCAGATCCATCACGTGCCCGACCGAGGCGACCACCTTGAAGCCCTTGCCCAGGAACTTCTTGATGGTGTTCGCCTTGGCGGGCGATTCGACGATTACCAGTGAGTTGTTGGCCATAGTTTCCCTAAAAACAAAATCGCAAGATGGGAATCTTGCGTCACGGGAGGAGTCTGTCGAGCGCCGGTTTCCTTACACCGGCGCGCCGTCGGTATCGAACCGATCGAATGCCTCCTCGTCGACGTCTCCCATGTCCCGGTTGAAGATAACGGAGCACGCGATTCCCTTGACGTCTTCTGCGTGTACCTTCTCCGCACCCACCGGGATGGCGCGGGCCAGGATCGTCTCGAACTGCCGTCCGTCGATGATCCCGAGATTCTGGAGGCGGAACAGGTAATCGTACGCCTCCGTGCTCAAACTCATGCGCTCGAACTCGCTCAAGACGCGCGTCGCGCGTCCGGGCCGGAACGCGCGGCTCGCCTCCGGCCGCGACGAGATCCAGAACACCGCGTGCTCGATCTCTTCGCTGGAGTAGCCGCGCCGGGTAAGTTCCTTGTCCAGCTCGACAGGACGCCGGTCCGCGCTGCGACTCATCTCCGCGACGAGCATCACCAGATCCATCAGCCTAGTCCACATTCGGGTTGCCTCCGTCCGGGCGGTGACTCTGCAAGAGCCGTGCACGCCCCGAAACGGGTTCTGAAACATAAACCCGCCCCGGTGAGACCGGCAACCATCAATTTATCGGGCGTGTCAAGACGGGGGGCCGAGGAGCAAGCTAACTGCTTATTCCATGGCACTTTTTGTATTTCTTGCCACTCCCGCAGGGGCACGGGTCGTTGCGGCCCACCTTCTCCTCGGTCCGGACCACGGGCTGGGTCGAGGCGGCCCCCGGGAGCACACGGCTGGTCGCCTCCGTGGCACCCATCGGGGGCTGGGACGGACGATTAAGCGCCGGCGGGACCGGGGACGGAGCCGGGGTCCCCAGCGGGCTCGTGGTCGGCACCGCCTGCGCCGCCACCGGTGTTGCCTCGCGATGAACGGCGCGCGCTCGCGAGAGGTCCGTGGCCGCCCGCGGTGCCGCCGCCACGCGCGCGTGGAACATCGCGTAGAGCGCGTCGCGATCGATGCGCTCGTTCAAGTCCGCGAACAGCCCGAAGGCCTCGCGCTTGTACTCGACGAGCGGGTCTTTCTGGGCGTAGGCGCGGTAGTGGATGCCCTCTTTCAGCGAATCCAACTCGTGCAGGTGGTCCATCCACTTCTCGTCGATCACCTGGAGCAGGACGAACTTCTCGAACTCGCGCACCAGGTCGGGGTTGTTGAGGTCGCGCGCCAGCAGTTCTTCGCGCGCGCGCAGCGCCTCGCGCGCCGTCGCCTTCGCGTGCTCGCGAACCTCGTCGACCGTCTCGGCGTGGCCGGACTCGTGCTCGAAGGAGTACATGAACACGTTCTCGAGCTGGCCGAGCAGCTCGGCGCGCTGCTCCGCGTCCGGCACCTGCGACGACTCCAGCGTCTTCTCCATCGTGGTCTCGATGTAATCGTCGATGATGGTCTCGATGATGGGTCTCAACTCCGGCGCGTCCATCACCTCGTTGCGGCGCCCGTAGATTACCTCGCGCTGCTTGTTCATTACGTCGTCGTACTCGATCAGCCGCTTGCGGATCTCGAAGTTGTGCGCCTCGACGCGCTTCTGCGAGCGCGCGATGCTCTTGGTCACGAGCGGGTGCGTGATGACTTCGCCATCCTTGACGCCGAGGCGGTCCATGACGCCGGCGATGCGCTCGGGGCGGAACAGGCGCATGAGGTCGTCTTCGAGGGAGATGTAGAAGACGGACGCGCCCGGGTCGCCCTGGCGCCCCGCGCGGCCGCGCAGCTGGCGGTCGATGCGCCGCGATTCGTGGCGCTCGGTGCCTATAATATGGAGGCCGCAAGGAACGTCCCGGGTGCACTCGACCGTGTCGACGGTGCCGCCCTCCTTGGTCCGCCAATCCTTGCGCCCCGATCCGATGCCGCATTTCGCGCACTTGACCACCGAAGGCTCGAGCTTGATGTCGGTGCCGCGGCCCGCCATGTTGGTCGCGATGGTAACGGCACCCGCGCGCCCCGCCTTGGCGACGATCTCCGCTTCCTGCTGGTGGAACTTGGCGTTCAGCACGTTGTGCGCGATACCCTTGCGCTTGAGCATGCGCGACAAGGTCTCCGAGACCTCGACGCTGATCGTGCCCACCAGCACCGGCAGTTTCTGCTCGTGCAGCCGCGCCACTTCGTCGATGATCGCGTTGTACTTCTCGCGCTTGGTCTTGAAGATCAGGTCGTCGTAGTCGACGCGCCGCACCATCTCGTTGGTCGGCACCACCTGCACGTCGAGCTTGTAGATCTTGTGCAGCTCTTCCGCCTCGGTCTCCGCGGTACCCGTCATGCCGGCCAGCTTCTGGTACATGCGGAAGTAGTTCTGGAGCGTGATGGTGGCGAGCGTCTGCGTTTCGCCCTCGATCTTGACGCCTTCCTTGGCCTCGAGCGCCTGGTGGAGCCCGTCGGAGAAACGGCGACCCGGCATCAGGCGGCCGGTGAACTCGTCGACGATGAGCACGCGCCCGTCCTGGACCACGTACTCGTTGTCCTTCTGGAAGAGCGCGTACGCGCGCAGGAGTTGGCTGAAGTTGTGGATCGCCTCCGAGCGCTCGGCGTAGCTCCGGTGCGCCTCGTCTTTGGCCCGCACGCGGTCGGCTGGCGAGAGCGATTCGTCGTGGTCGATGGCGGCGATGGCTTCGCTCAAATCGGGCAGCACGAACTGCTCGCGGTCCTCGGGCGAGAGCGCGTCGCGGCCCTTCTCGGTCAGGTTGATGGAGTTGCCCTTCTCGTCGACCGCGAAGTACATCTCCTCGTCGAGCTCGTGCAGCACCTTGTCCCGCATCAGCTCGACTTCCATGCGCTGAATCATGCGCTCGGTGCCGGGCTCGGACATGAGCTTCATGAAACGATTGCTCTTGGGCGACCCGCGCTTGACCTTGAGCAGCGCGCGCGCGACCTCGGCGGCCTGCTCCTCGTTCTCCATGTTCTTCTCGGCGAACGCGACCAGATCGTTGACCAGGCGGTTCTGCAGAGTGACCACGCGCTCGACCTTGGGCTTGAGGCGCGCGAACAAGTCGGACGACTGGCTGTGCGAGACCGGCCCCGAAATGATGAGCGGGGTTCGTGCCTCGTCGATCAGGACGCTATCGACTTCGTCGACGATTGCGTATGGGTGCCCGCGCTGGGCACGGTCTTCCGCGCGTGTCTTCATGTTGTCGCGCAGGTAGTCGAAGCCGAATTCGTTGTTGGTCCCGTAGGTGATGTCCTTCGCGTAGGCCTGCTTGCGCATCTCGTTGGGCATGTCGTTTTGAATGACGCCCACCGACACACCCAAAAGCTCGAAGAGCTTCCCCATCCACTCGGAGTCGCGGCGCGCCAGGTAGTCGTTGACGGTGACGAGGTGCACGCCGCGTCCGGCCAACGCGTTCAAATAGAGCGGCATGGTGGCGACGAGCGTCTTGCCCTCGCCGGTGGCCATCTCCGCGATCTTGCCC
>JAKEHA010000158.1 GCA_022615275.1 Candidatus Latescibacterota bacterium | reverse complement strand
GGTAAGCGGCCCGACTTCTCCGTCACCAACAAAATCACCGATTGCGGCGGCGGCTCTTCCAATATTTTTAACAGAGAATTCGCCGCATTGCGGTTCATCGCGTCGGCGGGATCGATCACGACGACTTTAAATGGGCCGAACAGGTTTCGCATACCGACGAAATCAGGTACGGCGCGAACCTGTTCGATCTTAATCACGGCGCTCTTCGCTTCTGGAGTGATCCGAAAATATTCGGGATGATTTCCCGCGCTAAAGAGCACGCAGCTTTTGCACCGACCGCAAGGCGCGCCCTCGCCGCTGGGAACCGCGCACAGCAACGATGCGGCGAGTGCGCGCGCGAATTCCGAGATCCCCGATGCGATTCCCCCGGGCGCTATCGACATCATTCTCGCCCAAACCGGCGCGAACCCCGGCGAGGTCGACATGCAGTGGATCGCGGTGGGCCGGGACGGGATGACCGGCGTGGCGTCGCAGTACCGCGTGCGAACGCTGCCGACGCCGATACTCACCGAGCAGGATTGGGCGCGAGCGAGCGAGCGCCCCGGGGTTCCGTCGCCCGCAGACGCGGGCAGCGTGATGTCGATGACGCTGACGGGCCTCCAGCCCGCGCGCACGACCTACGTGGCCGTCCGGGCCGAAGACGACTTCGGCAACCAGTCGCCGCTCTTCGAGACCGTGTCCGCGGTCACGCGAGGCATGTACATTTCCGGTATCGTTCTCGACGCGCGCACGGGGTCGCCCGTGCCGGGGGCGCTGGTCAGCTTCGGGCTGGAGACGGTGACGGCCGACGGTGCGGGCCAGTGGGAATTGTTCGAGCTGGGGGCGGCCACCGGCGACATCGTGGTGCGCGACGAGATCGGTGCGGGCGTGGGCGCCTACTACGACTACAAGCTTCCCTATACCGTCGTCCACGACGACGATGTCGAGCTGTTCTTGCTCCCGAACGTCGCGTTGCAGACGACGACCTTCACCGATTTTCTCACCTGGTACCGTCATATGAGCGACGCCGCGGGCAATCCCTACGGCGCGGAGACCCGGCGCTGGCAGCTCCCGATCACGCTCTACGTGCGCGCTTTCAATAAGAACGGACTCGATTACCGCGCCGCCATCGAGAGCGCCGCCGGCGACTTCAACGATATCCTGGGAGTGAACGTGTTCAACGTCGTCACGACCGGTCTGTCGAACGGGGTCGAGACGGTCTACGTCGACGACCTTCCGCAGGACAACTACGGGGTCGAAGAGTGGACCAGCGACTGGTATCCGCGGCGCGGTCTGATCGAGTTTCGAACCGTGTATTCCGCGCCCACCCAGTGGGTGCTCGAAACGGTCGCCCGCCACGAGCTCGGCCACGTGCTTGGAATGAACCACAGCACCGACTGGGCGCACCTGATGGTGGGCGGGGTCGCACCCCAGGTGCAGCACTTCTCGGAAGACGAAGTCGCCGTGATCCAGTGCCGCTACCACCTCCCACGCGGCTGGGACAATCGCCGGTACGAGCGAGAATAGTCTGCACGGCCCTGCCGGGGCCCGCCAAATCCTGCTGCCATGTTGGCATAGGCCCAACTCGAACCCACGGCGGTGGCCGTGCGATGATTTCGCAACTCATTTAAATACATCAGGTAACCAGATCAACTGGGGTGGCACCAATCGTGCGTTGCACTCGCCAGGAGGTTTTCAATGAGGCTCGACAAGTTCACTGAAAAGGCCCAGGCCGCCTTGAGCGACGCCAACGAGGCCGCTTTTCTAAAGGGCCATCCCGAGGTCACCGCGTGGCATCTCCTCGCGGCTCTTACCGAACAGGAGGACGGGCTCGTTCCCGCGCTGTTCCAGAGGATGCAAATCGACCCCTCGCGCGTGCGCGCCGTGGTCGAGCAACGGCTGGCAGCCATGCCGACCCAAGAGGGAGGGCAAGCGTTCCCGTCCACCGACTTTCGCGCTGCCCTACAGGGTGCGGTAAGCGAGTCCAAGGGACTCAAGGATCAGTTCGTCTCGACCGAGCACATTCTGCTCGCGCTGCTGAAGGACCGGAAGTCCGCGGTCGGCGAGTATTTCCATTCGATCAATGTCACGCGCGACCGCGTGCTGGCCGCGA
Source organism: Candidatus Latescibacterota bacterium (assembly GCA_022615275.1). Lineage (GTDB taxonomy): Bacteria > Krumholzibacteriota > Krumholzibacteriia > WVZY01 > JAKEHA01 > JAKEHA01. The sequence continues at coordinate 1,677 of JAKEHA010000158.1, read as the reverse complement.
TCAAGGACCTGCGCGGCGGTGAGAACGTGGTCGACGCCAATCCCGAATCCAAACTGCAAGCGCTCGAGAAATTCACGGTCGACCTGACCGAACGGGCGCGCGCGGGCCGGCTCGATCCCGTCATCGGACGCGACGAGGAGATCCGTCGCGTGAGCCAGGTGCTCTCACGCCGCACCAAGAACAACCCGGTCCTGATCGGCGACCCGGGTGTCGGCAAGACGGCCATTGTGGAAGGTCTCGCCCAGCGCATCGCGGACGGCGACGTGCCCGATGTGTTGCGCGACAAACGCGTGCTGGCACTCGACATGGGCTCATTGGTCGCGGGTACTAAGTTCCGCGGCGAGTTCGAAGAGCGCTTCAAGGCCCTCATGAAGGCGATCCAGCACAGCGAGGGCGAGGTCATCCTGTTCATCGACGAGCTGCACACGCTGGTGGGCGCGGGCGCGGCCGAAGGTTCCCTGGACGCCTCCAACATGATCAAGCCCGCGCTCGCACGCGGCGAGCTGCACTGCATCGGTGCCACGACCATGAGCGAGCACCGCAAGTACATCGAGAAAGACGCCGCGTTGGAGCGTCGCTTCCAGATCGTCATCGTACGCGAGCCGAACGTCGAAGAAGCGATCGCGATTCTGCGCGGCCTGAAGGAGCGCTACGAAGTCCACCACGGCGTCAAGATCACCGACGGCGCGCTGGTGGCGGCCGCACGCCTTTCCGACCGCTACATCACGTCGCGCTTTCTTCCCGACAAGGCCATCGATCTCGTCGATGAAGCGGCCTCGCGGCTCAAGCTCGAGCTCGACAGCATGCCGGCCGAGCTCATGAGCATGAAGGAGAAGATCACGCAGCTCACGATCGAGAAGAAAGTCCTCGACAAGGAAAGCGACGCCGACTCGAAGGAGCGCAAGCAGGAGATCGAGAAGCGCTTGGCCGACCTCGCAGAGCAATACCAGGCCCAGCGCGCGCGCTGGGAAAACGAAAAGGCCGTCATCGGCCGCATTCGGTCCGTCAAGGAACGCATCGACGCGGCGCGGCGGGAGGAAGCGGCCGCGATCCGCGAAAACCGACTGGAGAAGGTGGGCGAGATCCGCTACGGGGCCATCCCCAAGCTCACGCGCGAGCTCGAGCAGGCCAACGCCGAGCTGGAGAAGCTCCAGAAGGACGGCGGTCTTTTGCGCGAAGTCGTCACGGCCGAGGAAATCGCCGAGATCGTCGCGCGTTGGACCGGGATTCCGGTCAGCAAGATGATGGAATCCGACCGCGAGAAGCTCCTGAAGCTCGAGGAGCGACTGGCCGAGCGCGTCGTTGGACAGCGCGAAGCGATCGAGGCCGTCTCGGAAGCGGTACGCCGCGTACGCGCGGGTTTGGGAAGTCCGAACAAGCCGGTGGGTTCGTTCGTCTTCGTCGGCCCGACCGGTGTGGGCAAGACGGAACTGGCGAAGGCGCTGGCCGAGACGCTTTTCGACGACGAGAGTCGCATCATCCGCGTCGACATGTCCGAGTACATGGAAAAGCACTCGGTGGCGCGCTTGATCGGGGCGCCGCCGGGATACGTCGGCTACGAAGAAGGCGGTTATCTCACCGAGAGCGTGCGGCGCCAGCCGTACTCGGTCATCCTCCTGGACGAGGTCGAGAAGGCGCACCCCGACGTGTTCAACATCCTGCTGCAGGTGCTCGACG
>JAKEHA010000157.1 GCA_022615275.1 Candidatus Latescibacterota bacterium | reverse complement strand
TCCTGCATCGCATCCACGACGAACACACGCGCACGGCCGAGGAGTTGCGACAGCACGGCGCGCTCTCGGGCGTGCTCTCCGACTTGGTGCGGGTCGAGAAGCGCTACCGCAAGTGCTTCGAAGCGTGCCTCGCGCCCATCTTGAAGAGTGTCGTCGCGGGTTCGCGGCGCGACGCCATGGCGTGGCTCAAGTCGTACCGCCGCGGCGACGCCGGTCGCGTACAGATTCTATTCCCCGACCAGTTCGTGAGCGAGGGTGCCCGCCCGACAGGGCGGGGGATCATCGGCCCGGCCCACGAATTGATCGATTGTGACCCCACTGTATCGACGTTTTTGATCGCCTACCTGGAAGGCGTCGTGGTGGTGGAAGATGTCGACACCGCGCTTTCTTTGATCGAGGCGAATGTCGCCACGCGCATCGCCACGCTCGACGGAGTCTTCTTCGACGGGCCGGGACGCGTGATCGTCGCCGGCCAAGAGGAGATCGACGCCACCTTGCTGGAAATGACCACCAAGATGGCCGAGCTCGACCGCTCGTTGGCGGAGGCACAGGCGCGCGAAGAGTCCTTGCAGAAGCGCCGCGCCGCATTGACCGACGAACGCGAGCGCGCGCAGCGCGAGATCCTAGTCATTCGCGCCGCCATGGTGGCCGACGAACAGGCCTACGAAGACCTGGTCGCGAGCCGGCGCGACAGCGAGCTGCACCTGGTGCGCGTCAAAGAGAAGATTACTGCTCTGGAGAGCGGCATCGCGGAGACGCGCGAAGCCATGCTGACGTTGCGTCCCAAGTTCGACGCGGCGCGGCGCGCGAGCGAGATGCCCGACGCGGGCGCCGACTTGGAAGGCGCCGACCTCCACGCGCTCGAGACCGCGGCCCTCGATGCCGAGCGAGCGCGCGAGGCCCTGGCGGAGGACGTCGGGCGCTTGCGCCTCGCCGAGGTATCCGCGTCGGCCGAGAGCCAGGCCCAGGAGACGCGCGTCGTCAGCCTGACGAAGCTGTCCGAGGAGTTGGACGAGTTGGTACGCGCGCGGGAAGAAGACCGGGCGCGCGCCGAGGAGCAAATCCGGTTGAGCAGCGAAGACGTCGCGGGCGCGCGCACGACCGTGGCCGGCCTCCACCGGGAGAAAGCGGCGGTCGAGAAGCGTATCGAAGAGGCGTCCGCCGGCTACTCCGCGCTCAAGGAAGCGCGCGACGCGCTCGAGAGCGAAATTCGCACCATGAACAACCAGCGCGACATCAAGCGCGCCAACATCGAGCGCGTCAACGTGGACCTGGCCGGTGTCGAGACGCGGGTTGCGAGCGTCCTCGAGAAGGCGCGCGAGAAGTTCAACCAGGACTTGAGCGAGCTGGTCACGCACCGCGACCGCTTCCAGCCCGCCGAGTGGGAAGGCATCGACCGCGCCGAGCTCGAGGACGTGCGCAAGCGCCTGGACGAGTTCGGCCCCGTCAACATGCTGGCCATGAGCGAGCACGACGAGAAGAAGGAGCGCTTCGAGTTCCTGTCCAAGCAGAAGCAGGACCTGGACGAGGCCAAGGAAGCGCTGACGCAGGCCATTCGCCGCATCAACAAAGAGGCGCGCCGCCTACTGGGCGAGACCTTCGAGCAGGTGCGAAGCAACTTCAAGCAGACCTTCACCACGCTGTTCGACGGCGGCGAGGCCGATCTCTTCTTCGTCGATTCCGAAGATCCGCTGGAAGCCAATATCAAGATCGTCGCCAGCCCGCGCGGCAAGAAGCTGCACGACATCTCCAGCCTCTCCAGCGGCGAGCGCGCACTGGTCGCACTCTCACTCCTGTTCGCGGTCTACCTGGTCAAGCCCAGCCCCTTCTGCGTGTTCGACGAAGTCGACGCGCCCCTCGACGATGCCAACATCGGGCGCTTCGTGAAGCTCTTGCGCTCGTTCACCGACCACACCCAGTTCATCGTCATTACCCACAACAAGAAGACGATGGAAGCGGCCGACAACCTCTACGGCGTCACCATGGAAGAGCCGGGTGTCTCCAAGATCATCTCCGTGCACCTGGACGACGCCGAGCGCTTCAAGACGCGCGGCGTGGTGGCGGCGGCGAACGCGGTCTCGTCGGCCTCGGCCTGACGCTCGAGCGGGCTCGCCGGGCCTGCCGCATCCCATGCTCGATCTCAAAGCCAAGCTCAAGCGCGCCCGCGAAAGTCTGCGCGCCACGTTCGACGACGTGCTCCAGCGCGGAGCCGACGCGCAGTCACTCGACCTCGATGCCATCGAAGCCGTTCTGCTCAAAGCCGACGTTGGGGTGGAAACCACCGAGCGCGTCGTGCGCGTGCTCGAACGCGAAGGAGGAGAGGATGCCCGGGCCCGCCTGCGTGCGCTTTTTCTTGAGATCCTGACGGCGGGGAATACCGCTCACCCGCCCGCGATGGCAAAACCGCGGGCACTCGTGATCGTCGGCGTGAACGGCGTGGGCAAGACCACCAGCACGGCCAAGCTCGCTCGCTACTGGAAGGAGCGCGGTCAAGCCGTGATTCTTGCGGCGAGCGACACCTTCCGCGCCGCTGCCACTGACCAACTTGCGATCTGGGCCGGCCGCGCCGGAGTCGAAATGATCCGTCACAAGGAAGGTGGCGACCCCGGAGCGGTCGCGTTCGACGCGTGCGAGGCGGCCAAGGCGCGCGGCATCGACGTCGTGATCGCCGACACCGCGGGCCGTCTGCACACGCGCGTCAATCTGATGGAGGAGCTGGCGAAGGTCCAGCGCGTGTGCCAGCGCGCCTTGGGCGAAGACGCGGTGGAGACGCTCCTCGTTCTGGACGCCAACCTGGGGCAGAACAGCCTCGTGCAGGCGCGCGAGTTCGCGCGGCATCTGAAACTCGACGGCGTCATCCTCACCAAGCTCGACAGCACCGCCAAGGGCGGGATCGTGGTCGCGGTCAAGGAAGCCCTCGGCGTTCCCATCCGCTACGTCGGCGTGGGCGAAGGTATCGACGACTTCACCGAGTTCGACCCCGAGACCTTCGTCGACGCGCTGCTTGGATAACTTGACACCCCCCTTACATCTGGGCGATATTCAGGCTCTGGAAACCTTCGGGGCGGGGTGAAAGTCCCCACCGGCGGTATAGCCCGCGAGCGGAGCAATCCGCAGATCCGGTGAAACTCCGGGGCCGACAGTCACAGTCTGGATGGGAGAAGGGATCCGTGAAAGCGCACTCGAGCGGACCTGCGCGTGCTCGGTCGCGCCTCCTCCCATCATCCATTACCTCCCCCGTTTCCTGTAACAGTTTGTCGCACCGATTGATAAGCGATCCAAGTGTGCGCGGCCTGGCGGCCGCGGATGACGCGTCGATGGCGCGGGCGCGCGACCTGGCGCGCCGCGGGGCCGGCCGCACCGGTACCAACCCGATCGTCGGCGCGGTGGTGGTCAGGGACGGCCGCGAGGTCGGGGCCGGGTTTCACCGCCGTTTGGGGGACGCGCACGCCGAGGTCATGGCCCTCGACCAGGCCGGCGAAGCCGCGCGCGGAGCGACGCTGTACGTGACGCTCGAACCCTGCTCGCACCACGGGCGCACGCCGCCGTGCGTCGACCGCATCGTCGAAAGCGGTGTCGCACGGGTCGTGTTTCCCGCCATCGATCCCGACCCGCGCGTGCGCGGGCGCGGGTGGAAGGCGCTCCGCGACGCCGACGTCCGCGTCGACGTGGGGTGCGCGGCGGACGCCGCGATTCTCGACGCCCTCGGCTTCTATCGCGATCGCCTCGGCTTCGCCACCACGGTGACGCTCAAAATGGCGGTCTCCGACGACGGAATGGTGGCGCGCGCTCCCGGCCAACGCGACGACGTGACGGGAGAAGCGGTACGTACCGACGTACACGCGCTGCGGGCCCTCCACGACGCCGTCGTGGTGGGCATCGAGACCGTGCTGATCGACCGGCCTCGACTCGATTGCCGGTTGTTGCCCGGCGGCGTGGATCGCGAACCGGTGCCGGTCGTCCTCGACACACACGCGCGCACACCGATCGACAACGAGTGGGTGCGGGCGGGGCGCGCGTACATCGTGGTGTGCGCGCGGGAAGCCGATGGCGCGCGTGTCGAAGCGCTGGTGCGCGCGGGCGCGCGTGTGTTCGTCGCACCCGCCACCGCGCGCGGCCTCGACGTCGCGGGCGTACTGAACGCGCTTGCCGCCGTTGGACTCACGCGCGTGTTGGTCGAAGGCGGTCCGCGCGTGTTCTGGAGTTTCGCCGATTCGGGATTGTGGGACGCAGCCTGGCTGTATCGATCGAACGTCGCCTTTGGCGGCCGCGGCGTGCGTCTGTTTCGTCACGACGACGAGCGTTTTCCGGGGTGCGTGGTCGACGAGCAGCCGATCGGGAGCGAACGCCGCTTCGGATTCGTGAACGAAGCCTCGTGGTCGCTGTTGGCGAGCGCCCTCGCGAGGGCGGGCGACTAGCGTGTTCACGGGCATCGTCGAGTCGGTGGGATCGATCGCGCGCGTGGAGGATTCCGGGAGCGCGCGCCGCGTGCGCATCGAGGCCGCCGAGATCGTGGGCTCGCTCTCCGCGGGCGACAGCGTGTCGGTCGACGGCGTGTGCCTGACCGTCGAGCGCGCCGACGGGCGCGGCTTCGAGTCCACCGCGGTCGCGGAGACGCTCGCGCGCACCACCCTCGGCGAGCGCGGCGCCGGCGATCGTGTGAACCTCGAGCGCGCGGCCACCCTCGCGCGCTACTTCGGCGGCCACCTCGTGCAAGGGCACGTGGACGCGGTGGCGCGGGTCACCGCCTTCGACCCGCGCGACGAGGCGCCGGAACTCGTGCTCGAGCTGCCCGAGGACGTGTTCGCGCTGTGCATCGACAAGGGCTCGATCGCCGTCGACGGCGTGAGCCTCACCATCGCGTCGCGCCCGGGTGCACGCCGCGTCGCCATCGCGGTGGTACCGCACACCATCGCGCGCACCACCATGGCCGGCTACGCGCCGGGACGGCGCGTCAACGTGGAAGCCGACGTGATCGCCAAGTACGTTCGAGAATTCGTCCGCCGCGACGATTGAGTCGACGAAATAGAAGGGGCCGAGTGGTCCCGCAGACAGGAGTTGCGATGAGCAGGTTTTCCAGCATCGAGAGAGCGATCGAGGTCATTCGTTCCGGCGGCATCGTGATCGTCGTCGACGACGCGGACCGCGAGAACGAAGGCGACATGATCCTGGCCGCGGAGCGCGCCACCGCCGAGAAGATCAACTTCCTCGCGCGGTACGCGCGCGGGCTGATCTGCGCGCCGCTCATGCCGGAGCGCGCCGAGGGACTCAATCTCGTGCCGATGGTGCCCGACAACACGTGCAAGCTGGGAACCGCGTT
>JAKEHA010000156.1 GCA_022615275.1 Candidatus Latescibacterota bacterium | reverse complement strand
GACCGCTCGCCTGGGCGCGCTGAGGGAATTCGGCTACATCCCGCACACGCGTGCGCAGGTCGCTGGGGCTGCCGGAGGACGCGTTCGTGTTTACTATCGTCGCGCGTCTGTCCGCGGCTAAGGACCACGCCAACTTGTTTCGCGCCTTCGCGGCGGTATCCGCACGCGACAAGCGCGCGCACTTGGTGGTGGTGGGAGACGGGGAATTGCGGGAATCCCTGCTGGGACTGGTTCGCGAGCTGAGCATGGAGAGCCGCATCCTGATGACGGGCGCCCGCGATGACGTGGCCGAACTCACCGGCGCATTCGATTGCTTCGTGTTGTCGTCCTACACGGAAGGGCTCGCGATGACGCTGCTCGAAGCCATGGCGGCGGAACTGCCGGTGGTGGCGACACGCGCGGGCGGCAACGCCGAAGTCGTGGTGGACGGAGAGACGGGGATCGTGGTTCCCGCGCGCGACACACCGCGCCTGACGGAAGCCATGCACTGGATGTCGACTCATCCCGGCGAAGCACGTGCCATGGGGGCGAAAGGCCGCGCGCGCGCCCAGGAACGCTTCAGCGTCGAGGCCATGGTGGCGGCGTACGAGGACGCGTATCGACGGGCGCTCGCGCGCCGCGCCCACTAGGACGACCATGCTGCGCAACCAAGACATCGTCTATATCGGCAACGACTGGTTCGCCGACAATCGAACCAGCAGCCACCAGATCGCGCGCCTCCTATCGCGCCACAACCGGCTGGTGTACGTCGAGGCGGCGGGGCAGCGCGCACCCACCGCCTCCAAGCGCGACCTGGCCAAGATCGTGAGCAAGCTCAAGAAGGCGTGGGCTGACCCGGTTCGTGTCGCCGACAACGTGCACGTGTATTCGCCGCTGATCGTGCCGTTCCATCGCTTTGCGCTCGCGCGCCGCATCAATCGCATCGCGCTGGGCGCCTCCATCCGTCGCGCGTGCCGCAAGGTGGGCTTCGAGCGGCCCATCCTGTGGATCATCCTGCCGCACTACAGCACCATCGTGGATACGGTTCCGCACAAGGGTGTCGTCTACTACGTGGTCGACGAGTATTCGGCCATGCCCGGCGTCGACCCCGATCGGATCCGCGCCATGGAAGATCTGGTGCTGCGCAAAGCCGACGTCGTGTTCGCGATCTCCGAACAGCTGGCGGCGAGCAAGGGGCGCGTCAACGCCCACACCTACTTCAGCCCGCACGGGGTGGAGACGGCCCACTTCGCGCGTGCACATACGGAAGCGCTGCCGCCGCCGCGCGAGCTCGAGGGAATCGCGCGGCCGGTGGTCGGCTTCTTCGGGTTGATCGAAGACTGGATCGACTTCGATCTCCTGGAATACCTGGCGCGCGCGCGGCCTCACTACTCGTTCGTGATGGTGGGGCGGGTCGCGCGCGACATCGCGCGCTTCGCGAAGGTGCCGAACGTCTTGTTCCTCGGTAAGAAATCTTACGAAGAGATTCCGTCGTTCTTGCGTGCCTTCGACGTATGCCATATACCATTCAAGCTGAACGACGTCATCCTTCACTCCAGCCCCTTGAAGCTCAAAGAGTACCTGGCCGGCGGCAAGCCGGTGGTCTCGGTGGCGATCGACGAGGTCAAGAAGCTCGACGGTCTCGCGTACGTCGCCGGCGACTACCCGGGCTACCTCGCGGCCCTCGACCTCGCGCTGGCCGAGGACTCGCCGGACCGCGCCGCCCTGCGCGTGCGCGCGATGGAGCGGGAGTCGTGGGAGTCGAAGGTCGAAACCATCTCGGCGCGCGTGGCCGCCCACGTGCCCGGAGTTCGCAACGAGTGAGGCGGGTGCAGCCTGTGGGGGGCGCGACGCAATGCGCACGAACGGGTGTCCGGGAAGGGGGCGCGGGCGGGGGTCGGCGTCGACCGGATGCGCGCGCGGCGCCCAGGGAAACCCTTTGCCGCCCGAGCCGAAGTCGTTCTACGCTTGCGCGGTGCGCGTTTTCGAACGCCCAACGTGGAGGCCGGTATGATCGCCCTTACCCCGGCGGCTGACGGTCGCTCGATACGGGGTACGATATTTGCTGATATGAGACCGATAAACCACTGTCAATCAACGGGTAACATGACCCGACCCGAGGGGCAATCGGCCGCGCGAAGGACCTCTTCGGTGTCGTTTGTCGTTTTCGGTCCAATCTAAGGAGTGGGCGATGAGACCAACCACCACGTGCAAGAACCTGATTCCCTGGCTCTTCGCTGCCGCCTCGCTGGCCCCGGCCGGGCGTGCATTTGCAGCCGATTACTACGTGTCGCCGTCCGGAAACGACGCCAACTCCGGATCCACCGCGAGTCCGTGGCGCACGCTGCAGAAGGCGGCCGACACCGTGAACGCGGGCGACGTCGTCCACGTCGCCGACGGCACCTACGCCGGGATGCACATGACGCGCAGCGGCAGCCCGGGATCGCCCATTACCTTCCGGGCCGAGAGCTCCAACGCGCTCGTCAACGCGCGCAACGCGACCACCGCGGACAACATCAATCTCGAGGGCGCGAGCTACGTGATCGTCGACGGGTTCGTGGTCGAAGACGCCCCGCGCGCCGGTATTCGCGTGGTCGAAGCGACCGGGGTCGTCGTTCGCAACAACCGTGTCGCCCGCAGCGACCACACCGGCATCCTGACCGGTTGGACGCCCGGCATCCAGATCATCGACAACATCAGCTACGGCGCGGTCGCGCAGCACGGCATTTACGTCGCCAACAGCCGTGTGAGCCCGGACGACGTCGTCATTCGCGGCAACGAGTGCTACGGCAACGGCCAGAACGGCATCCAGATCAACGGCGACTGCTGGGAGGGCGGAGACGGCATCGTGTCGGGCGCGACCATCGAGGACAATCTGGTTCACGACAACAACTGGAAAGGGCTCTCGCTGATCTCGCTGCAGGGCTCGGTCATCCGCAACAACGTCATCTACGACAACGGCATTTCCGCCGGGGCCGGCGGCATCCACCTGGTGGATCAGCCCGACTGCGCCAAACCGAGCAACAACAACATCGTCGTCAACAACACTATCAGCGAGCCCCGCATCGCCGGTATCCGCACGTCGCTGGGCGCCACCGCGAACGTAATGTTCAACAACGTCGTCGTGGCCGGATCTTCCGACTACACCATCGTCGACGAAGTGGGCGGCAATTTCGTCCACGCAACGTCGAACCTCCTGCGCACGTCTTCGACCGGGTTGTTCGTAAACGCGGGTGGCAAGGACTTCCACCTGGCCGACGCTTCCCCGGCCATCGGTGTCGGCGTCGCCAGCTACCAGGGCGCGGCCGCGCCCGGCGTCGACCGCGACGGTGCCGTGCGCCCGCAGGGTGGCACCTACGACTCCGGTGCCTACGAGAAGTCCGGAAGCGCGCCCCCGGCCGACACCACGCCGCCGACCGCGAGCCTGACCGCGCCCACGCCCGGCGCGACGGTATCGGGGACGCTCGGCATGGCCGCGACCGCGACCGACGACGTGGGTGTGGTAGGCGTGCAGTTCTACGTCGACGGGGTGGCACGCGGGGTCGAGGACACGCAGTCGCCCTACCAGACCTCCTTCAGCTCGACCACGCTTACCAACGGCTCGCATTCCGCGACCGCGGTCGCCCGCGACGCGGCTGACAACACGCGCACGACCACGGCGGTTTCGTTCACGGTCAGCAACGCGCCGCCCAGCAGCGGTATCCTGGCCGACCACCCGCGCCTGGCCATCAATCCCACTCGGCTGGCCGAACTGCGCGCGGCCGCCTGCTACGACGACAACGGCAACGTGATTCCGGGTTGCACGCCCACGCCGCAGTGGGTCAAGCTCCGCGACTATGCGCAGCTGTGTTACAACACACCCGGCAACTGCTATTACCTGGAAGCGAGCCAGTTCGCCCTCGCGGCCGTCATCACGGGCAACGTCGACTATGCCAACCGGGCCATCAGCATGGTCGACGCCGAGATCGCCGACGGGTTCGGCGACGAGCGCGACAATTTCTATCTGCACGCCGACGACAAGGTGGCCGATTGCGCCTTCGTGTTCGACTGGCTGTACGATATGCTCACGCCCGCCAAGCGGGCGGGCTACATCGATTACATGAACCGCATCGTCCAGGAGATCTACGTCGAGGACGCCCTCGACAACCCCTTCTACGAAGCGGACCGCTGGGCCCGCAACGACCCGGGCAACAACTACTACTACGCCCAGATGCTGTGTGCGACTCTGACGGGTTTGGCGACGTACGGGGAGAACGATTTCACGGTGCCCCTGAACGGCGCGGACCTTCCGCTCGAGTTGTATTTCCATCAGGAGAATCGCGCGTACAACGACATCCTGCAGTTCGTCACCGACAAGCTCGAGAGGGAGGGACAGGCGTCATGGATCCTCGCGCGCGGTGCCGGGGGGGGCTGGCACGAGGGCAGCGACTATGGGATCGCGGCCAAGAACCAGATTTTCGCCATCTACTTGTACTTCCAGCTGGCGGGAGGAAAGGATTACTTTTCCACCACGACGTTCCCACGCGCGGCGGCGTTGTTCCATATCTATTGCACGCAACCCGGCGGTGACGTGCGGTACAACGGCGGCGATTCCGGCCGCGACAAGGCGGTGCCGGTGACGCCGTTCGAGCGCGAGACCGCGATTCAGCTGGCGCGCGGGCTGGCGGGCACGACGGAGAGCGCATATTTGCAGAACTGGGCCCGCCGCGTCGTGCCCACCATGGGCACCGGCTGGCAGTTCATGTACGAAGCCGACCTCTTGTGGGCCGACGTCGGCTATCCGGAATCGGATTTCAACGCGTTGCCGCTGGCGTTCTACGCCGGGTCGGCGACCTCCGACGCCGGCCTGGGGTTCGTCAACAGCCGTGCGAGCTGGGCCGCCGATGCCGTGTCGGTGACTTTCGTGTGCGGCGACCGCGTCCAGAGCCACCAGCACAAGGACCAGAATTCCTTCGTCATATATAAAGGAGAAGGCCTCGAGGGGTGGCTGGCCATCGATGCCAATTTCTGTTCCGAGTCCAATGGACTGAATCAGTCGGGGTCGATTCACAACATCATCCTGGTCAATGGGGAGGACCAGCGTTACGCCGACTACAACCGCAAGCCCGTGAAGCACGAGTTCACGAGTGAATACAGCTACGTACTGGGGGATGCCGCCGACGCGTATTGGACCAATCCGGGCAGCTACCTCACCGGCGACGAGCCCTACCTCCGCACGTACCTACGCGAAGTGGTGCACGCGCTCCCCAATTACGTCGTCGTGTACGACCGCGTGACACCGCTCACGAAGTTTGCGAGCGTTCCCATCACGTATCTTCTGAACACGCGCGTGGAACCGACCATCAGCGGGAACATCGCGACCGCGATCAGCGGCACCAACAAGCTGGTCCAGGAGACACTCCTGCCCTCGAGCGGATTCACCCTGACCACCGCGAACAGCGCCGGCTGCCGGCGCCTCCAGCTCCAGCGCAGCAGTCCCGCTCCGAACACGCAGTTCTTGAACGCGATCTGGGTCGGGCCCGCGAACGGCAGCATGCCGCAAACCGACCTCGTCACCAGCACGACGAACAACATGGTGGGCGCGCATATCAAGGAGACCGGCCGCAACATCGTCACCATGTTCTCCTCGGAGCCGACCGGCGACGTGCCGCCCAGCAGCGTCACGTTCCAGCTCAGCACCATCGAGAGCACGACCAACTATCTCTTCGGCCTCCTACCGGAGACCGAGTACTCGGTCGAGGTCACGTGCACAGAAGGCCGCCAGTCCATCGTGGTGCAGCGGGGACGCGGCCAACTGACTTCGCCGCAGGGGACGCTGCGCTTCGAAGCCGAGTACAGCCCGCGTGCCCCCGTGCAGGCGGTATCTCGCGAATAACCTATGCCAGGCATCGTGGGACTCGTGCAGTCCGAGCGGGCGGACGGGGAGGCAGCCGTCGCCGCGTCGGCTCGGAGGCTGCAGCATCTGGACTCTCTCACGATGCGCTCGGGAGCGGTCGATGGGGTCGCGCTTGCCCAGGTGTGGCGCGATCAAGCCCGGCCCGACCGCGACTGGTACGACGACGAGGTAATCGCGGTTCGCGTCTCCGGCCACGTCCTCCTCGACGGGCCTTCGCCACGACGGCTGGTGGCGCACGACGTCGCCGAGTCGTACCACACGTCCGGGAAGATCGCGGCCGACGACTACGACGGCACCTTCATGATCGTCGTCGTCGACCGGGCGCGCCGCCAGGTCACGCTCGCAAACGACCGCGTGGGTGCGTTTCCGGTCTACTTCGCCCGCTACGACCAGGCCTTCGCCTTCGCACCCGAAGCGAAGTCGGTGCTTGCGGCCGCCGGGATGCGCGCGCGCCTGCGCCCCGACGGTGTGGCCGGCCTGCTCACGTTCGGGTACTGCATGGGTGCGACGACCCTGTTCGAAGGCGTCACGTGCCTCGAACCGGCCAGCATTCTCACCCTGGAGATCGATTCGCTCGCGCACCGCATCGAGCGCTACTGGAACCTGCGCTTCCGTCCCTCGCGCGCGTTGCGTCGGCGCTCGCACGCCAGGAACGCCCTCTACGAGACCCTACTCGCCTCCCAGCGCCTGGCCTTGTGCGACCAGCCTTCGTCCTACGAGGTGATGCTCTCCGGAGGGCTCGATTCGCGCGGCGTCCTGGCGTTCGCCAACGTGCTGCACCAGCTCCCGAGCCGCACCTTCACCTGGGGCGCCACCGACACGGTTCCCGGGTCCGACGCGTTCGTGGCCCGGCGCGTGGCCAACCTCTACGGGGTGCCGCACCGCTTCCTTTCCTACGACAGCGCGGAGTTCGTCGCCAACGCGCGCGACTGGGTGTACGTCTCCGAGCTCGCGAACGACAACGTCGGGTGGTTCGCGGAAGGGCAGCCCACGCTCGCGAAGGTGTATCGCACGGGCGCGGACTTCGCGATCGCGGGCGACGTGGTGTGGGATTCGGGGGGCTTCGTGTTCAGCGAGGCGCAGATGCGCAAGGGGGTGCTGCCGCCGGCGCTTCCGGAACCGCTGGCCGCGTGTTTGACGCCGGGCGCGCTCGCGGAGTACCGAGGCCTGTACGATCGCGAGATCGCGCACGTCTTGGCCACCTGCGATCATCCCGACCTCACCGATCGCAAGGAATACCTGTATCTGTACGCGCGCGTCGCGCGCTACATCCTCTCGCTCGGCTACTACCGAGAGCACGCGATCGAGGTGCGGCGCCCCTTCTTGAGCAAGGCGGCCCTGCAACTGTTCGCATCGCTGCCGCAAGGACACCGCGTCGAGAAGAACGCGTACACGTCGATGCTCAACCATCGATTCCCGGAGCTGATGGCGATTCCCGAACAGTCCGGGTGGAGCCTCCCCGACTGGGAACGCGACGTGCGCCGGCCGGGGCCGCTGCGCGATCTGTGGATGCGCTACAGCGAACGGGAGCGCCTCGAAGCCGGTCCGCTCTCCGGCGTGCTCGACGGCGACGCGTTCGCGGCCCGGCGCGACGCCTTCTTCTCCACGATGCCGCCCCCCCCCGCCAAGCCGCCGCTCAAGACGCGCTTTCCGCTGCGGACCAAGGTGCTGCCGATCATCCAGCGAAACAAGACGGTCGACAAGTTGAGCCGCCTCATCCGCGTCGGGCCCGGGATGGTGCCGCGCACCGACTTCGACCTCGTCCGCAGCGTCGTGCTGCTGACCATGCTCGACGAGTCGCTGGATCGTTTCGACGCGGCATCATCGCGTTGACAACGCGGCACGTTCCGACCGAAGCTTCGCCCATGGGTCACGGCATCCCCGTCCTGATGTACCACAGTATCGGCCGCGTGCTGCCCGACTGGCACTGGGCCGTGTTGACGCTGCCGGCCGCCACCTTCGAAGACCACCTGCGCGCCCTCGCGCGCGGCGGCTACGCGACCGTAGGGCTGCCGGAGTTGCTCGAATATATGTCGGGCCGGCGCTCGCTGCCGGCACGCGCCGTGGTTCTCACCTTCGACGACGGGTATCTCGACAACTGGACGTACGCGGTGCCATTGCTGCGCCGCTACGGGTTCCGGGCCACGGTGCTGGTGACGCCCGAGTTCGTGGACCCACGGGACGTGCAGCGCCCGACCTTGGAGGACGCGTGGGCTGGGCGCGCGCGCGAAACCGATCTGGAGGTCCGGGGTTTCATGTCGTGGCGCGAGCTCGCCGCCGCCGGAGCGGACGGCACCCTGTCGGTGGAGTCGCACGCGCTCACGCATACCTGGTACCCGGCTTCGCCCGACGTGGTGGACTTCCACCGCCCCGGCGATCCCCACTACTGGCTCGACTGGAACTCAACTCCCGGAGATAAGCCCTTCTACTTGCAGCACCTCGGAGAGAGTCATGTGCCCTGGGGGACGCCCGTTTATCAACACGCGAAGTCGCTTGCCGTGCACGCGTATCGGCCCGATCCGCGCGAAGCGGACTACCTCGCCGCGCGCGCAGCGCAGTCCGGGGGCGCGCGGCTGTTCGCGCGTTCGGATTGGCGCGAGGTGATGGATCGG
>JAKEHA010000155.1 GCA_022615275.1 Candidatus Latescibacterota bacterium | reverse complement strand
CCTCGTTGGAGGGTACGCTCTGGTTCTCGTGCACGTCGTAGGCGGTAACGATGTAGTAGAGCGCGGTCGCCGGCGCGCTGCCGTCGACGAGCACGGTGTCCGCCGAGCTGGAGAAAAAGCTCCCCGGCACGGGTGTCACGCCGGTCGCGGTGGCCCGATAGACGGCGTAGTCCCGGAGGTCGGAGACGCGCACGCCGTTCCAGCGCAGGTGCACCTCGGAGCCGACTCGCTGCGCGGTCAAAAGCAGCGGTGCCGCGGGCGCAAGATTGTCGATCGAGCGGCCGCTCACCACGTTGGAGGTCCAGTGCACGAAGTTATTCCAGGTGTGAGCGAGCACCTGGAAGTAATGGTCGGCGCTTCCCTGGCTCGTCGAATCACTCCGCGTAGCGGCGCTGAAGGAGTAGCGCGGCGAATAGATCGCAGCCTGATTGCCCACCCACTCCCAGTAGTACTCGTCGCCGGCCGCGTCGACCTCGCGACGGTAGGCGGCGCCGTCGAAATCGGGTCCGATCTCCTCGGCGCTCACGGCCAGTGCGGAGCTCGCGGGCTCGACGTCGGTGGCGCGCCACACGGAGTAGTGCGTGACCACTTGCAGGTCGTGGGCGTCCTGTCCGCTCGCAATCCAATTGACCGCAATCTTTCCGCCCTGGTCACCGGGCACGTCGGCCGCGGACTCGGCGAGCGGTTCCGGCCGTCCCCAGTACCCGCGCTTCTCGACGCGTTGCGCGTGGAGGTCGCTGTTGCCGGAACGAAAGTCCTCCCACGCGACGATCCCACCCCCGAGCGCATCCGACGTGACGAGCGGCTTGCGCTGGTGCGCGATGGCCGCACACAGCGACAAACCGTTGAACGCCCACGTCGCTGCGCCCGAGCTGTTCAGTCTGTCGGCGTATATGTCCCCGTGAACGTTGCCCCCGTTCCGGGTATCCATCCACGCAATGATCGCTCCGCCCGCTCCATCGGGGATCACATCGGACCCTTGTTGATTGAACGGAGCCGTGCAGACGGGCACTCCGTTCGCGGGCCAGTACAGGATTCCCTGCTCGTTGACGCGCTGCGCGTAGATGTCGTAGTCGGAGCCGTTGCGGAAGTCGCTCCACGAAATGATGGCACCGCCGACGGCGTCGAAGGCGATGGCCACGTCCGCCGTACTGCTCACCGTGGAGATGGCGATACCGTCCTGTATCCACCACAGGAAACCCGAGCCCGTGACGCGTTGCGCGTAGAGGTGGCTGTCCGTCAGGCTGCGAGTGTCGCCCCACGCGACGTACGCGCCGTAAGAGCCATCGGGCGCGATGACGAGGTCGAACTTGTAACCCGGTGACGTGCATACCTCCAATCCGGAAGGATGGTAGATGTTGCCGAGCTGATTGACTTGCTGCGCCATGATCCTCGTGTCGGCGAACGCATAGTCCATCCAAGCGAGTGTCGCGCCGCCGGCCCCGTCGGCCACCATGACGAGATAGTCCTGGGCGTAGAAGTCGACGAACATCGGCTCACCGTCGGCCGTCCATTGGACGGCACCCGCGCCGTTGACGCGCTGCGCGTAGAAGTCGGTCGTGAGAAACCGTTGGTCGGTCCACGCGATGATCGCGCCACCCGCGAAGTCCGAAACGATTCTCGGGTTCGTCTGACTCTGGGAGTTGGTACACACGGCCACGCCGCCCGCCGTCCACTGGGGAACGCCGGCGCCGTTCACGCGCTGGGCGTAGACGTCCTCGTTGCCGTTGCGAAGGTCGTGCCAGGTAACGATGGCCCCGCCGACGCCGTCGGACACCAGCGTGGGAGGCCCCTGCTCGGAAACGGTTGTGAGCGCGACGCCGTTGGGAGTCCACACGTTCTCGCCGAGCGCGTTCACGCGCTGGACATAGATCCGGTAGTTGCCGCTCCGTCCGTCCCGCCAGGCAAGGATGATGCCGCCGGCTCCGTCGGAAACGACGTCGTAGTCGATCTCGTGGGACCACTCGGACGTCACCTGGGCGCCATCGAGCTGCCACTGGGCGTGGACCGCGATTGGATGCCCGAGAAGATATAGGAGAATCATAGACGCGTGGAGGTGCAGTCGGTTCATCGTCTTCCCTTTCGTCGCCGGTGGCTGGTCTTCCGGTCCGAAGAGATAGGACGGACGGAACGGGCCGGCGTCACGCGAGCGGGCAAGAAAAAATGAAAAAGCCCGACCGACTCGACCGGGCTTCCGGGGTTCATTGGATGTGGTCGCTCGCCGCCTTCCGCCTGACTTCGGAAGACGGCGAAGGACTCCAAACGGATCGTCGACGATCCAATCAACCGGCAAGCTGGCCTATCCCGCGGTCAGGGAGTGGGACGGAAACGACCGCCAGGAATCACACGCGAATGTGAGGAAGGGTCGATAAGAAAAAAAGGCCCGGCGACTTACGCCGGGCCTTTCTGCCAACACCTAAGACGAAAACTAGGCGGCGCGTCGGCTCCCCTCTTTCGCCATCCGCTCGGCCACATGCAGCACGAAGTTGGCCGCCTTGCCGATGACGTCGTCGCGCTTGGGGACGACGTAGAGGGCCTTCTTCATCTCCGGGTGCTCGTCGACGTAGGCCTTCAGTTCGTCCAGCGTGCAGCCCGTTTTGGCGAGAGCATCCGCGAACTCCTGGCGCGCCTTGATGCGCGCGTTGCCGAGCGCCATTTGGGTACGCGAGTGCGCGTTGATCTCGCCTTCGCCCGAGGTTTCGATGGGCAGGTAGATCATGTCCTTGTAGTGCTCGGTGACGGCGGCTTGCGCGCCGTCGGACTGCGTGCTCGGCATGCACCCGAAGGGCTTCAACGAGAGCACCATGTGCGCGATGCCCTTGTTGGAGTAGTAGATGTTCTTGGCCACTTCGAGGTGGCCCTCGCCGCCGCCCGCACGCGAGTTGTAATACGGGTGCCCCATGCGCTGGAGCTCGTACTGGCACACCAGCTCGTGCAGGATCCCCCCACCCAGCGCATGCTGAAGCTTGGTGTACTCGCGCGCGAAGATCTTCTCGGCGGCCGTCATCTTCAGCATGCGCTTGCGGTAGCGCGCTTCCACCGCGGCGCGACGGTGCGGCTCCTTGGTCCACGACGGCATCGGCGTCTTGTCCTCGAGACCTTTCCGATCACGGAGCTTCTGCTTGAACTGGTGGATCATGTACATGATCCAGGTCCCGATGGGCTCGACGATGACTTCGGCGCCTTCCTTTTCGAGGAAACGGAACATGTTGTAGTTGCCGTCGCCTTCGGTGGTCTGGGCCCAGAACTCGCCGGTGATCTTGACCACCGGCTTGACCCGGAAGCGATCGACTTCGATGTCGGCGAACTGATCGCGCACACTGTGCAAGGCATCCGTGTAATACGAACTCGTCAGCTGGCGCCCGAACTTGACCGCGTAGTCGGCCTGGTTGTAGAGGCCGGTGCGGCGCAGGATCTTCTCGACACCGTCGCCGACCTTCGCCTTGGGCTGGCGCTTCAACACATCCGCCAAGTACTCGCGGGCGCCGTCGAGCACCGCGTTGGTCGCACCCTCGTTCACTTCGTAGGGGCGCACGAGGTAGCCGATCTCGTTCAACATGTCGCCGATGTTCATCGAATTGAGCATGGCGAGGAAGAACTCGAGGTTCATCTCGAGCCCGGCTTCCACGTCGGACTGCGAGAGCCCCTTCGACTGCTGGAAGAGAATCACGCGAAAGTCGTCGAAGCCGGAGTTGCGCAGCGCCAGCCGATACTCGGCTTCGTACATGCCGAAGCGGCATGGCCCGCACGCGCCTGCGGTAATAAAGACGTAGTCGTTGACGATTTTCTCGTGCGGCATGCCCTGCTTCTCGAGTCTCTGCAGGAACTGCACGAGGTTGCCGACCGTGAAATACGTGGGATTGCACTGACCGTTGTTGCCGTACTCCTTGCCGAGCTGGAACGCGGCCACGTCGGGCACGGGTACTACCTCGCACTTGTAGCCGAGCCCCTCCCACGCTCCTTGGATCAAACGCTCATGCGACCACGTCAGCCCGCCGAAGAGGACCGTGGTGTGAGGACGGTCGGCGCGCGTGAACGGGCGCTCGACGGGTCGCTTGAAATGCTTGATGGGCTTCTTGGCGCGCGGCACCTGCGGCGCGCGGTGTGGAAGTGTTTCAGCGGCGGAGTTTACGACGTTGAGATCGACGGTCATGGCGGCCTCCTCAATTCAACGACCGAACGGCCAGATGCGGCGAGTATCTCCCCACGCCCGGGCCGGGCGCAACCAAAATAGTGGAGGCGCTGTATTCTATTCGCGGACGCGGGCGTAGACGACCTGGTCGATGATCTTGCGGTCTTTGATAGCGCTCTTGGCGAGGACGCCCTCCTTCACGAAGCCCGCCTTCTCGAGCACGCGCATCGACGACGTGTTCCACTCGAAGACGGCGGCGTGCACGCGGGCCATCCCCATCACCGCGAATGCGTGCCCGGTCACCGCCTTCACCGCTTCGGTCGCAATACCGCGGTTCCAGAACTCTTCGCCCAGCCAGTACCCGATCTCGGCGCCCAAGCGGTGCACGTCCTCCCCGGGCTTGAGGCCGATCGCGCCCACCGCGAATCCGTCGACGTCGATGGCGAACACCTCGTTGAGCCCGGTGGTGGTGGCGAGGCGTATCCACGCCTTCGCATCCGACGGTGTGTAAGGGAATGGGAATGAATCGCGCACGTTGATCCACACGTTGCGGTTGTTGGCGTGGCGAACCAGGGACGGCTCGTCGCCGCGCCGCCATTCGCGCAGGACGCACGTCGACAGGGTGAACCGAACCGGCTCGATACGCTTGGGTGGAACTCTCATGACGGCTTCGTGTTCAACTGGCCCGCAGGCATTATACTGCAGGACCGCCGCTGGGGCGGGTCGATTTGCACACGACCGCAGGAGTGAGTTCATGAAATGCCCCGTCGTTCTCGCCGCCGTCTCCCTCGTCCTCACGACCTCCCCCGCCCTGGCGGGAAACTGGACCGGCAAGGAAACCACCAAGGAAGGCGTGGTCTACGTGTCGAATCCGGCCACGTCTTCGGAGGGGAAATCGACGCTCGCGCCCCAGGAACTCTGGCGCGCGGGTGGCGACGACGAAGAGATCATCTTCGGCGTCTTGAGCGACGTCGCGCTCGACGCCCAAGGGAATCTCTATGCGCTCGACTCGCAGTTGAGCGCGAACAGCGTCTTCGACCCGGACGGCAATTTTCTGCGCACCATCGGCCGCGAGGGCGAAGGGCCCGGCGAGTTCCGGCGCGCGTCGCAGGTCTTCGTGACATCCGAGAACAAGATCGCGGTGGCGCAGATGATGCCGGGCAAGATCGTGCAGCTCGCTCCCGACGGCAAGCCCGCGGGCGATTTCCCCATGCCGGCGACCGAGGACGGCGGCATGCACATGCTGTGGGACGCGGGCGCGGCAGGACGATCGGTCGTGATCGGCGCGGGAAACTTCGCGCAGCGCGACAACAAGATCACGCGCTCGAGTTCGTTGCAAATCCTCGCCCCCGATGGGACGGTGCGCGCCAAGCTGGCCGAACAGACGAGCGTCGACGACATGGCCAGCATGAACTTCGAGGAGAAAACGGCGCGGCGGCCGGTATGGGCTGCGAGCGCCGACGGGAGAGTCTACCTCAACGACGCCTTCGACGCGTACGAGATCAAGTACCACGGCGCCGACGGCAAGCTCGCGCGCGTGGCCACGCGCGAGTACACGCACCGCTCACGCTCGAAGGAAGAGATGGAAGAAGGAAGGCCGCGCATGATGATGCGGGGCGACCGCGGGGCGCGGCGCTTCGATTCCACCCCGAGTCCCACCGACCCCGACGTGCTCGCGATGTTCGCGCGCGAGGACGGCACGCTGTGGGTGCTCTCGAGCCGCGGCGCCCGCGATTGTCCCCAAGGAACCATGGCGCGCTTCGACGTCTTCGACGCCAACGGGCACTTCGTGCGCGAAGTGACGGTGCAAGGAGACGGGGGTTGGAACGAGGACGGGATCGCGATCCTCGGCGACCGCCTGGTCGTGCTCAAGGGACTGCGTTCGGCGCAGCGCGCGATGTACGCGGCCATGGGCGCCGCCGACACCGAAGCAAAGGAAGAGGAAGAAGCCGAGCCGATGGCGATCGTGTGCTACCGCCTCGATCCGCAACCCACCGCGAAGCGGTGAAACTTTTCTCAAGGCCCGTTCGGGGACACATCCGCGTTGACGCGGCCACCCGGCCCGGGTAGCCTCCCTACATTCGTTTCCGTGGGGAGATTTCTCCTCGCTTCGACAATTCTCACCAGCGTCTCGGAGGTTTCGGATGAAACAACTGCGGCGTAGTACGTTACTCCTGCTGCTCGCCCTGTCGCTCGCCGCGATGTTCTGGGCGTGTAGCGAAGATCCAAGCAACGTTGCATCCCCTGAACCGGAAAACGACCTGCTGGCCGCAGTACAGGCGCACCAGGAAGAATTCGAGCAGGCGATTGCAATCCACAACCGTGCGGTTCCCGGAATCCTGTCGACCAAGGGCATCGTCGGCACCGCAGTCGGTGCGGACGACAATGGTATGCCGGTCATCAGGATCTACACGTCGGGACCGATCGCGAAGGGCCCGCTCCCGCAGGATGTCGGGGGGCTGCCGATCGTGATCGAAGAGACGGGAGAGATCAAGGCGTACAAGGGCCCCGGAGGCGGTGGAGGCGGCGGCAGCAGCGGCCAAGCTCCGCAATCCCCGCCGGTGAAGATGGGGACGTCGGGCGGGTGGCGCTTCGACCTCGCCAACGGCTTCTGCTGCGGAGGCACGCTGGGCTCCCTGGTCCAGAAGGGCGGCACCAAGTACGTGCTGTCCAACTACCACGTGCTCTATGCCGACATCGTCAACGGCGGCAACAGCCGCACGGCGCAGCCGGGCGACCCGGTCATCCAGCCCGGCTTGATCGACGTGCAGTGCAACGCGAACAATTCGTTGAACATCGCGTCGCTGGTCGCCAACGGCGGCACGCTGCCCGATCCTGGCAACCCGGACGCCGTCGACGCGGCCATCGCGTCGGTGACCTCGGGCATGGTGGACGAGACCGGTGCGATCTTGAACGTCGGGACCATTTCGGCGTCGACGCGCAGTGCCACGGTGGGCCTCGCCGTCAAGAAGATGGGTCGCACCACCGGCTTGACGCGCAGCACGATCAGCGGCATCAACGGCGCGTTCTCGATTCAGTACGAGAACGAGTGCGCGGGCGGAGCGTCCTTCGTCCAGAGCTACTCGGGCCAGATCGTGATCTCGAACCGCCGCTGCAACTTCCAGAACGGCGGCGACTCGGGCTCGCTCCTGGTCGAAGACGTGACGACGAACCCGCGCGCGGTGGGGCTTTGCTTCGCCGGTAGCGTGACGTGCAACAACTCGGCGATAGCGATCGCGAATCCGATCGGCGACGTGTTGAGCAAGCTGGGCGCGACGATGGTGGGACAGTAGACCAACCGACGTCGAATCACGCCGGTGAGCACCCGTCTCGACCATCGAGGCGGGTGCTCGCTTTTTGGGGGTCCTTCAGATGAAAACAATCGAAGCAATAATTGCGGAACGCGCGGGCGCGTGGCTGAAACTGGACGGGGTGGTCGGGATCTACGAGGGGATTGCTGCGGACGGCGCACCGGTCATTCGTGTCGCCGTCACGAAGGAAACGCCGGCGCTCGCTGCCCGTATTTCCACCGAGGCCGGCGGCTACCGCGTTGAAGTCGTCGTGACGGGTCCCATCGAACCCATGTAGACGTCCACTACCACGCGAAGTTGTCCCAGCCCTGCTCGCTGTGCATTTGCCGCCGCGCCGTCGAGTTTATGCCCTCCGCCCAGATGTCCACGGGATTCCTGTCGTCGGTGAGGACCGGTACCCCCGCCGTGTTCGGCTCGAAGCGATTCGCCCACGCGTGCCGTCGTTCGACCACGCGCGCGTGGAGGTACGGAAACGGCAGCGCGGCATGCGGGTCACCCAGCACGTCTTCCTCCATCTCCATCGGTCGGTCGGAAGCGAGCAGGACGACGTTGCCCAAGGTGTTGGGCGGCTCGGCGATCGGAAGTGCCAGGACGTGCGCGAATTGCGTGGCGAGGGTGGCCGCCAACGAGCGCGTCAGGATGTCGTTCCACTCGCGCGTTTCGATGTTCATCGCCAGCACCCCGTCGGGCGTCATCCGCGACTTGACAAGGCCGAACGCCTCCGTCGTCACCAGGTGAAACGGAATCGAACTCGACCCGAACGCATCCATGACGATCAACTCGAACTCGTCGTCGGTCGTCAGCAAAAATTCACGGCCGTCCATGACGTGGATCTCGACGCTGTCGGGGTCGGTATCGAAGTACTGCTGTGCGATGCCGGCCACCACGCGGTCGATCTCGATCGCCTCCACGCGCCAGCCGCGACGGTAGTAGTCGCGCGCCACGGAACCACCTCCCAGTCCGATGAGCAGCATGTCGCCCGGTTGCGCGAAGAGATGCGCGGGCACGTCCATCACCATCGCGTACGCGAACACGGTGTTGAAGTGCTCTCGCTCGACGATGGTGTGCGTCCCACCGTCGATCAGGAGCATGCGCTTGTCCTCGTAGTCGAGCACGCGAATGTCGGCGTACGCGCTCTGCTCGTGCGCGACGAGTCCCTCCTGGTAACCGACGCGCTCGATGGGCGCCGCCGCCCCCAGCGCTCCCAAACCGAGGGGGAGCAGCAGGCTCAACGCAGTCGTCGAGGCGCGCGCGCGCTCGGCTCGAAACGCCACCAGAGCCACCGCGATCAGCGCTGCGGCACACGCCGCGATGAGACGATTCACGCCCATGTACGGGATGAGAAAGAAACCGGTCCCGACGGCCGCGACGACGCTCGCGACGGTCGAGACCGCGTAGATGTTTCCGGCCGTCTTGCCCACTTCGCCCAAGCACTCCGCGCGAAGGCGAATCGCGTAGGGGCTCACCATCCCGAGCAGCGTTAGCGGTGGGAAAAAGAGCAGCGTCGACGCGGCGAGCACGGCGCCTCGCAGTCCCAGGGGCTCGACCGCGTGCAATACGGGTCGCTTGAGCCAGATCGTGAGGAGCAACCACACGCCGGCCGCAGCGAGAATCACACCCAGCCGCGCATAGCGCGG
>JAKEHA010000154.1 GCA_022615275.1 Candidatus Latescibacterota bacterium | reverse complement strand
GGGGACGTTGTAGGGCACACCGTCGTAGTCGACGCGCAGCAGATAGATGGGCGCCTGCGGGTCGAGGTCGGTGAACTCGAAACGCCCGTTGCGGGCTTCGACCTCGCGCTCCTCCAGCATGCCGCCCGACGGATTGACGACCACGACCTTCGCGTTCGCGACCGGCTTGCCCGTGGTGCCATTGACGACGTTGCCCCGCACCGTAAAGGCGGCCGCGGGAGCGGCAAAGAAGAGCGCGAGGACACCCAGGGTCGCGGCGCGCGGCGGGAGGGCTCCCGCTTGCGGGACGCCCGACGCGCGCCCCTTACCTCCGACTCGGCGGCGTTTCAGCATTACGTCACCTTCCGGCGCGCGCGCGCGTCGCGCTCGATCACGTCTTCGACCTCGCGGCGCATGTGGGCCTCGTCGATGGCACGCACCACGTCGGCCGCCTCGGCCATCAGCCCGTCGCGCAGGCGCTGGTGGTCGGCGACCGAGAGCTTGCCCATCTGGAACTCGTTGTCGAGGTCGCGAATGTTGTCGTAGACGACGCTGCGGCGCGAATAGAGATACGCGAGCTTCTTCTGCTCGCCGCCGCCCAGCATGTCGTCCAGGTAGTAGAGGTGGCGCTTCGAGGACACCAGCGGATACGCCACGAAGGCGAGCGCCGCGGCGGAGAGAATCCCGATCATGAGCAGCAGCATGCTAGCCTTTCAACTCGTCTTCGATGCGCGCGCGCAGTCTAGGGTCGATGGAGCCCGCTTTCGCGCCGGCCACCGCGAGGTTGCGTTTGCTCGCCCAGCGGGTCGCGACGTACCAGGCCGCGAACAATCCCACGCCGAGCGCGAAGCCGGGCATCACCCATGCCGCCAGATTGAACCCTTGCACCGGCGGCGACGACAGCACCTTGTTGCCGTGCTCTTCGACGAAGCCCGCGACGATGGCGTCGTCGTCTTTGCCTTCGAGGATCTGCTTCTCGATCGATTGCCGCATCGGAACCGCCGACGGGCAGTTCACGTGATTGCACACGCGCAGCACCATCTGGCACCCGCATTGGCAGATGAGCCGGTCCGAGATCTCGTTGAACCGCGTCGCCTGCACCGGATCCGCGAGGTGCGTCTTGGCCGACTGGGCGAAGACACTGCCTCCCATGACGACAAGTAAGAGCAGCACGAGCGCGGGTGGCGTCCAACGGGCGCCCACAAGCGAGGGCCTACTAGTGCGCAGGCGCGGTAGGCCCGAGCGCAGTGGGCTGTTGGACGACAGGACCCGCGCGTGCACCCTCACGACGCCACCTTCTCCGACTCCGCCAGAAGACGTTCGACCATTTCTTTCTGGCGCGTGACCGCGCGCTCGCGACGATTCGGGAGCAGCGTCACGAGTGTGCCCATCACGATCACGACCGTGCCGATCCACACCCACTGCACGAGCGGGTTGATCCAGACTTGCATGACCGCCTTGCCCGTCTCCTCGTTCACGTTGGAGAACACCACGTAGACGTCTTCGGCCAGCGTGTGATGGATGCGCACCTCGGAGGTGGTTTGGTCGCTGGCGGCGTAGTGGCGCCTTTCCGGCGCCAGCGTCGCGAGCTTCCGGCCGCCTCTATAGACGGCGACCGTGGCACTCATGCCGACGAAATTCGGATCCTCGACGTCGGCGATGGAGAGGCATTCGAACTCGTAATGCCCGATCGTGAACCTCTCGCCTTCCTTCACTTCGCCCCAGCCTTCGGTCGTGAAGGCCTGCCCGGTGAAACCGATCATCAAGAGCACGAACCCGAAGTGGACGATGTAACCGCCGTAGCGCCGCTTGTTGGTGGCGGTGATGCCGACCAGCGCGGCCAGCATGCCTTCGCCGGTGTTGCGACGGCGCGCGCGCGCCGCGCGCGAGAACTCGCTCACCAACGTGGTCGTCACGAATCCCGCCAGCCCGAACGAGATCATCGCGTACACCGAGCGCGTGCCTAGAGCAAGGCTCACGCCCGCGATAACCAAGCCGACGATCGTCGGCCACATGAAGATGCGCCGCATGCTCTCGAAAGACGTTTTCCGCCACGCGAGCAGAGGTCCGACGCCGGTCAGGAACAAGAGGAAGAGCGCGATGGGTACGTTGATGCGATTGAAGAAGGGCGCGCCCACCGTCACCTGTTCGCCCTGGATCAGCTCCGAGATGACCGGGAAGATCGTCCCCCACAGCACCGCGAAGCAGGCGGCGAGCAGGATCAAGTTATTGAACAGGAAGCTCGCTTCGCGCGACGCGTACGAATCGAGCTGGTTGTCGCTCTTCAAGAACTCGAGGCGCGTGAGCACGAGATAGATCGAAAACGCGCCCATCAAGATCAGGAACACGACGAAGTAGGTCCCGATCGACGACTGCGCGAAGGCGTGCACGCTCGACACGATGCCGCTGCGCGTCAGGAAGGTGCCGAAGATCGCGAGCAGATAGGTCGCGAGGATGAGCACCACGTTCCACACCTTTAGCATGTTCTTGCGCTCCTGCACGATCACCGAGTGCAGGAAGGCGGTGCCGGTGAGCCACGGCATGAGCGACGCGTTCTCGACCGGATCCCAGGCCCAGTAGCCGCCCCAACCCAACTCGACGTAGGCCCAGCGGCCGCCGAGGATGATGCCGGTGCCGAGGAAAAGCCACGCGGTCAGCGTCCAGCGCCGCGCCATGCGAATCCAACCCGAGCCCAATTCGCGCGTGAGTAGTGCTCCCAAGCAGAACGCGAACGGCACCACGAAGCCGATGTAGCCCAGGTACAGCATGGGTGGGTGGATCACCATCGCGGGGTGCTGGAGCAGCGGGTTGAGCCCCTTGCCGTCGGGCGGTGCGAAGGCGTGTTTGACGCCGTCGCCGTGATCCATCGCCAGCCGTTCGAAGGGATTGGCGGCGAACGTATTCAGGAGAAGAAAGAACGCGCTCGTCACGCACAGAACCCCGAGCGTGTAGGGAATCAGCTTGCCCGCGTAGCGCCGGTTACGAAGTGCCACCAGCGCGCCGTACATGGTGAGGATCCACGACCAAAAAAGCAGCGACCCCTTCTGGCCGCCCCACAACGCCGCCACCTTGTAGAAGACGGGGAGATCGCGGTTGGAATAGCCCGCAACGTACTCGATCGAGAAATCGCTGCGTAAGAGGAGAGCTTCGAGCGCCACGACCGCGCAGGTCACGAAGCCGAACACGACATAGACGGCGTGCTCACCGCTTTTGACCAGGTCGCGACGCCCCGTCTTCGCGCCGTAGAAGAGCGCGAACATCGCGTAGCTGCAGAACGTCAGCGCGAGAACGACGGCAAAACTACCGAACTCCGCCATTTAGTACGAACCGCCCGACGCCGAGTCGGCTGCCCCGCTCATCGGAACCTGGCTCGGGTGCTGCGCGCTCGAGCCGTACTTGGCTTCGTACTTGGACGCGCACTTGGCTTGGATATGATCGGCAGCGAAGGTGCCGTCGGTGCGACGGTGTCCTTCGACGATGGCGTCCGCGCCGTCCTTGAACGTGTCGGGAATGGGCTGGCTGCCCGTGTACGCGACCACCATCGAACTCGACACGTCCTCGACGAGCTGGGTGAGCGTGAAGGTCAGCTCCTTGCCGTCGCGCTCGATCGAGCCGGGCTGCACCACCCCGGCCACGCGCAGGCGCGTGTCGACGGCGTCGTCGCCCATGGCGGCGACTTCGTCGATGGTCTTGTAGTAGGCCCTGCCCTCCTGATAGCCGACGAAGGCGAAGTAACCGAGCGAAGCCAGAATGACGCCGATCCCGACGGCGAATCGTCCCTGTCTTTTCATTTGATATCACTCCGACGGAGGGTTACGCGCGGCCACGCGGTCGCGCTGAATATACCCGAACTTCACCGAGGGGTTCAACCAAGCGCTGGCCCCTCGCGAGTGCGCCTCGTGGCGCGCCTTCCCCCGCGACGCGCCCCGGGTCGCCGGAGCCCCTGGAGACGACTCTCCAGAAGTGTAGACTATTCTCCACTTCCCCGCCTGGGCGCGGACAGCGAGGAACGACCGGCGACGTAACACGATAATTAGAAACGCCTTACAATGGTGCAAGGACCGCGCCGGGGCGGCACCGCGATTGCGTTGTGGGTGTGGGTCGACCCGTTCGGGGTGCCCCAACAGCACCATGCGTTATTTCTCCAACTGCATTCTCGTGGCCGCGGCTTTCTCGGTGCTTGCCCGCGTGTCCGCGGCCCAGACGCCCGCGGCGCCGTCGACGATCGAGGACTACTTGACGATCGCGCGCGCGAACAACGCCGGCGTCGCTTCGTCGTCGGCGCTCGCACGCGCCGCTCGCGAGCGCGTCGGAGTTGCCACCGGCTTCCCAGATCCCTCGTTGCTCTACGGCTACTACCTCACCGCTCCCGCGTTCGAACACCAGGAGTCGATGGACGGTCGCAGCGAGCTGTTCCTCATGCAGCCGGTCCCGTTCCCGGGCAAGCGCGGGTTGCGCGGCGATGTCGCCGCCCGCGAGGCGGACGCGGGTGCACGCGCGCACGACGCCGTCGTGCTCGATCTCGACTATCAGGTGAAGCGGGCCTTCTATCAGTTCGTGCGCGTGGTCGAAGTCGAGAGCGTTCTCGTGCAGGAGCGCGCGCTGCTGCGCGACATGCAGGACGTCACGCGCGTGCGCGAGTCGGCGGGCACCGCACCGCAGCAGGACGTGCTCAAGCTGGACCTCGCCATTGCCGAGCTCGAGGACGAATTGACGATGGTCGAGCACGAGGACGATCGCACGCGCGCGCTCCTGAACGAACTGTTGGGACGCGACGCGCACGCGCCGCTGCCGCCGCCGTCGTGGCGCCCGCCCGACACCGCGCTTTCCGAGGTCGGTACGCTCGCCGACTCGGCGCTCGTGCGTCGCCCCGAGATGCGAGCCGCCGCCAACCAACTCGCCGCCGCCGAGTCGTCGCGACGCCTGGCCAAGCGCGAGTACTGGCCCGATTTCGTGCTCGGCATGAAGTGGGAATTCGGCGCTGACATGGACGATGCCTGGGAGCTGATGGCGGGCATCGACCTCCCGATTTGGCTCGGCAAGCGGCGCGCGATGGTGCGCGCAGCCGAAGCCACCCAGGAAGCGGCGCGGTATCGCCTGCGCGCCGACTCGCTCCGCGTACGGCGCGAGGTCGAGGACGCCGTCCACGGCGTGCGGTCCGCGCGCGAGCGGCTGGAGCGATTCGAGACCCGCATCCTGCCGCGCGCCGAGCAGACGTTTCGCTCCTCGGAGGCCGCGTACCGCGCGGGGCGAGTCGAGTTCATCGACTATCTCGACAGCCAGCGCACGTGGCTCGCGCTGCGGCGCGAATACTTCGGGGTGATCGCGGAGCTGGGGATGGAATCGGCCGCATTCGAGCGCGCGATCGCGGGCGCGGGAGTAATCGAACCATGACACGACGGACCTTCGGGATCTCAATCGCCGCCTTGATTCTCCTGTGCGCCGCGCTTCTCGTGTGGTCGCTGCGCCGTGACACGGGTGAACAGACCGCGGCCGGTGATTCCAGCGAACACGCGGACTCGGTCGCGAACGTCGCGTATTACACGTGCACGATGCACCCGTCGGTGCGCGAGACGGAGCCGGGCCGGTGCCCGAGTTGCAACATGGATCTCATTCCCGTCTACGCGACCGCGGCCGAAGACACCGAAGCGGTCGACCTCACCTTTTCCGTGAGCTCGGCCAAGCAGCAGCTGATCGGCGTCACCTTCGCGCAGGTCAGGCGCGCGCACGTGCACCGCGCGGTGCGTGCGTACGGGCGCGTGGTCCCCGACGAGGCGCGGGCGGCAGACGTGAACCTGCGCGTGGGCGGGTGGATCGAAGATCTGTTCGTCGACTTCACGGGGCGCACGGTGCGGCAGGGCGAGCCGCTCTTCACGCTGTACAGCCCCGAGCTGCTGGCGGCGCAGAGCGAGTACTTGGTGGCGCTGCGCGCCGCCCGCGCGGGCGGGTCGAAGGCCGAGGGCGATCGATTGGTGGCCAGCGCGCGCGAGCGGCTGCGCCTGTGGCAAGTGACCGACGCGCGGATTCGCGAGCTCGAAGCGGGCGGCGAGCCGAGCACCGTCGTCACCATCGTGTCGCCCGCCACCGGCGTGGTGGTGGAGAAGATGGCGGTGAAGGGCATGCGCGTCGAACCCGGAATGACGCTGTACAAGATCGTCGACCTCACGCGCGTGTGGATCAACGCCGACGTCTACGAGTCCGAACTGTCGTTGATTCGCGTCGGACAGGAGGTCGACGTCACCGTCCGGACGACGCCGCCCATGACGTTACGCGGGACGGTCGCCTACATCGACCCCGTGCTCGACCCCAGCACGCGCACGGCACGCGCGCGGGTGACGCTCCCCAATCCGGAGGGGCGGCTGAAGCCGGAGATGTACGTCGAAGCGGACTTCCACCTCGATTTGGGCGAGCGCCTGGTCGTCCCCGAGAGCGCGGTGTTGCGCACCGGCAAGCGGCAGATCGCGTTCGTCGACAAGGGGGACGGCGTGTTCGAAGCGCGGCTGGTGACACTCGGCGTGCACGGGGAGGACTACGTCGAAGTCGTCGACGGCCTCGGTGAAGGCGAGCGCGTGGTCACTTCCGCCAATTTCCTCATCGACGCGGAAGCGCAGGTGCAAGGCGTGCTTCGTCGCCTCGGTGATGGTTCCGCGCCCGCAGCCGCGCCCGTCCATCGCCACTAGGCGCGGCCGGCGAGGGCCGGCGCGCGGGAGAAAACCGACGACGTGATCGAGAAGCTCATCGCATATTGCGCGCGGAACCGCTTCATCGTGTTCTCCGTGCTCGCCTTCGCGGTCGCGTGGGGCCTGTGGTCGGTCGCGCACACGCCGCTCGATGCCGTTCCCGACCTCTCCGACGTCCAGGTCATCGTGTGGACCGAGTGGATGGGCCGCAGCCCCGACCTGGTCGAAGACCAGATCACGTATCCGATCATCACGCGCCTGGTGGCCGCGCCCCACGTGCGCGCGGTGCGCGGGATCTCCATGTTCGGGATGTCCTTCGTGTACGTGATCTTCGAGGACGGCACCGACCTCTACTGGGCGCGAAGTCGCGTGCTCGAATACATGAACACGGTGCGCGGGCGGCTGCCCGACGGCGTCAACCCCGTCATCGGCCCCGACGCCACCGGCGTGGGATGGGTGTTCGAATACGCGCTCGTCGACACCACCGGGCGCCACACGCTCGCCGACCTGCGCTCGTTCCAGGATTGGACGCTCAAGTACTACCTCGAATCGGTGCCGGGTGTCGCCGAAGTGGCGAGTATCGGCGGCTTCGTCAAACAGTACCAGATCAACGTCGACCCGCAAGCGCTGCTCGCGTACAGCGTGCCGCTGCCCGACGTGGTCGACGCCGTGCGCAAGAGCAACCAGGACGTCGGCGGACGCGTGATCGAGTTTTCGTCGACCGAGTATTTCGTGCGCGGCCGCGGCTACATCCGGTCGGTCGCGGACATTGAAAATATTCCCGTCGGGATGGGACGCGACGGGACGCCGGTGCTGGTGCGCAACATCGCGACCGTCGAGATCGGCCCCGACATTCGCCGTGGCATCGCCGAGCTCGACGGCAAGGGAGAGGTGGTCGGGGGCATCGTCGTCATGCGCTACGGGGAGAACGCGCTCGAGGTGATCGACCACGTCAAGCGCAAGCTCGAGGAGATCGAGCCGTCGCTGCCCGACGGCGTCGAGATCGTCGTGGGCTACGACCGCTCCGACTTGATTCATCGCGCGATCGACGTGCTGCGCAAGAGCTTGATCGAAGAGATGGTGGTGGTGAGCCTCGTCATCCTTCTCTTCCTGCTGCACTTCAGAAGCGCGCTCGTCCCCATCGTGACGCTCCCGATCGCGGTTCTCCTGTCGTTCATTCCCATGTACTACATGGGCATCACGTCGAACATCATGTCGCTGGGCGGCATCGCGATCGCGATCGGCGCGATGGTGGACGCGTCCATCGTCCTGGTCGAAAACGCGCACAAGCGCTTGGAAGAACTGCCGAGTTCGATCTCGCGCGCCGAGCGCGAGAACGCGATGATCGATGCGCTGAAAGCCGTGGGCCGGCCCGTCTTCTTCTCGCTGCTCGTCATCACAGTGTCCTTCTTCCCCATCTTCAGCCTGCAGGCGCAGGAAGGACGCTTGTTCCGTCCGCTCGCGTACACCAAGACGTTCTCGATGGCGTTCGCGGCCATCCTGGCGGTCACGGTGGCACCCGCGCTCATCTTCTGGCTGGTGCGCGGAAAAGTCCGCCCCGAGGAGCGGCACCCGGTGAGCCGACTGCTCCAGCGAATGTACCACCCCGCGATCGATTTCGTGTTGAAGCGCCGGCGCGCGGTGATCGTGGTTGCGCTCGCGATTGTATTGTCGGCGATTCCAGCCTACTTGATGCTCGGCTCCGAGTTCATGCCGCCGCTCAACGAGGGCTCCATCCTGTACATGCCGACGTCGGTGCCGGGACTCCCGGCGGGCGAAGCGAGCCGCATCCTGCAGATCCAGGACCGCATCCTGAAGGAATTCCCGGAAGTGCAAACCGTGTTCGGCAAGATCGGCCGCGCGGAAACGCCCACCGACCCCGCCCCGCTGTCCATGGTGGAGACCATTGTCACACTGAAACCCGAGAGCGAGTGGCGCCCCGGCATGACGTGGGACGCGCTCATCGCCGAGATGGACGCCAAGCTCCAGTTCCCGGGTATGGCCAACATCTGGTGGATGCCGATCCAAACGCGCAACGAGATGCTCACGACCGGGATTCGCAGCAACTTGGGGATCAAGATCTTCGGCCCCGATCTCGAGCAGATGGAGAAGATCGGCATCGAAATCGAGCGCGTGCTCAAGGAGCTGCCCGACACCCGCACCGCCTTCGCGGAGCGACTGACGAGCGGGTACTACCTCGACTTCGAGGTCGATCGCGCGGCCGCCGCGCGCTACGGACTGACGGTCGACGACGTCAACATGATCGTGCAGTCCGCGATCGGCGGCGAGAACGTCACCATGACGGTCGAGGGCAAGGAGCGATATCCCGTCAACGTGCGTTACGCGCGCGAGCTGCGCGACGATCTGGACAAGCTCAACCGCGTCCTGGTGCCCACGCCCGGCGGCGCCCAGGTGCCGATCGCGCAGCTGGCCGACATTCGCTTCTCGAACAGCGCGCCCATGATCTACAACGAAGGCGGGTCGCGCGTGTCCTACGTCTTCGTCGACGTGAAGGGCAAGAGCTACGGCGACTACGTGCGCACCGCCAAGCAGGTCATCAAGGACCGCGTCGATCTTCCCTCCGGGTACTACCTCGAGTTTACCGGCCAGTACGAACACATGGAGCGCATGAAGCGGCGCTTGCAGGTCATCGTGCCGGTGACTCTGTTCCTCGTCCTGTTCTTGATCTACCTCAACACGCGCTCCCGGACGAAGACGTTGATCGTCCTGCTCGCGGTGCCGTTCTCGCTGGCGGGCGCGTTCTGGTTCCTGTGGCTCCTGGACTACAACGTGAGCAACGCGGTGTGGGTGGGATTGATCGCGCTGGCGGGGATCGACGCGGAGACCGGGATCATCATGCTGCTCTACCTAGATCTCGCGTACGAGGATCGCAAGCGCGCGGGCCGGATGAACACGCTCGACGACTTGCGCGAAGCGGTCCATCACGGCGCGGTCAGGCGCATACGACCGAAGTTCATGACGTGGGGCACGACGCTGATCGGGCTCCTCCCCATCATGTGGAGTGCCGGAGCCGGCGCCGACGTGATGAAGCGGATCGCCGCACCGATGGTGGGCGGCATCACGCTCTCGGTGGCCATGGAGCTGTTGGTATATCCCGTGATCTTCTATATGTGGAGAAAGCGACACTTGGAGCGGGGATCATGACGAAGCCGGAACACGCAGCGCCGTCCCTGTACGTCTGCCCGATGCACCCGGAGGTGCGCCAGGCGGGGCCGGGCACGTGTCCCAAGTGCGGGATGGCCCTCGAACCGGAGCTTCCCACGGCCGCCGCGGAGGCGGAAGGGAATCCCGAGCTTGCGGATATGACACGACGCTTCTGGGTCTCCGTCGTTTCGTCGATCCCGATCGTATTCCTGGCCATGAGTCACATGCTTCACGGCGGCGTGCACATCGTGTCGCCGCGTACACGCACGTTGCTCGAGCTCGCGCTGGCTACGCCCGTCTGCGTCTGGGCCGGGTGGCCCTTCTACGCGCGCGCGGTCGCGTCGGTGCGCAATCGCAGCCTCAACATGTTCACCTTGATCGGGCTCGGCGTGGGCGTGGCGTACGTCTATAGCGTGGTCGCCGCGCTGGTCCCCGGCATTTTCCCGGCGGCGTTTCGAAAGGAGGGCGTCGTTGCGGTCTACTTCGAAGCGGCCGCGGTGATCGTGACGCTGGTGCTCTTGGGCCAGGTACTCGAGTTGCGGGCCCGCAGTCAGACCGGCAGCGCGATCAAGAAGCTCCTGGGCTTGCAGCCCACGACCGCACGTCGCGTCGACGACAACGGCCACGAGCACGACATTCCGCTCTCGCACGTGCACGTGGGCGACCGCCTGCGCGTGCGTCCGGGCGAGAAAGTTCCGGTCGACGGCGTCGTACTCGATGGATCGAGCGCGGTGGACGAATCGATGGTGACGGGCGAATCGATTCCGGTCGAAAAGCACCCGGGCGACCGCGTGATCGGATCGACCGTCAACGCGAGCGGCTCGTTCGTCATGCGCGCGGAGAAGGTGGGTGCGGAGACGCTGCTCGCGCGCATCGTGACCATGGTGGCCGAGGCCCAGCGCAGCCGCGCGCCCATTCAGAAGCTCGCCGACGTGGTGTCGGGCTACTTCGTCCCCATCGTGATCGCGATCGCCGCCATCACGTTCGTCGTGTGGGCGCTCGTCGGACCGGAGCCGCGCATGGCCCACGCCATCGTCAACGCGGTCGCGGTACTCATCATCGCGTGTCCGTGCGCGCTCGGTCTCGCGACCCCGATGTCGATCATGGTCGCGACCGGCAAGGGCGCCACCATCGGCGTGCTGTTCCGAAACGCCGAGGCCATCGAGACGCTGCGCAAGGTCGACACGCTCGTCGTCGACAAGACCGGCACGCTGACGGAAGGCAAACCGAAGCTGGTCGCGGTCGAAGCGCGCGGCCTCGACGAGGGCGAGCTGCTCCGCCTCGCGGCGAGCCTCGAGCGCGGGAGCGAGCATCCGCTCGCCGCCGCCATCGTGAAGGGCGCCGAAGAGCGCGGCGTATCGCTCGTCGCGGCCGAGTCGTTCGCGTCGATCGCGGGCCAGGGCGTGCGCGGGCGCGTCGACGGCCGCGATGTGGCGCTGGGCAATCGGACGCTCATGGAGTCGATCGATGCCACGCTCGACGAATTCAACGCGCTTGCGGAGTCCATGCGCGCAAGGGGCCAGACCGTGATGTTCGTCGCCGTCGAGGGACAGATCGCGGGTCTCCTGGGCGTTGCGGATCCGATCAAGGAAAGTACACCGGACGCGCTTCGCGCACTCCAAGACGACGGCGTGCGCGTCGTGATGCTCACCGGCGACAGCGCCACGACCGCGCAAGCAGTCGCGCGGCAGTTGGGCATTCGCGACGTCATGGCGGAAGTCCTTCCCGATCAAAAGGCGAACATCGTCAAGCAGCTGCAATCGGAGGGCCACGTGGTCGCGATGGCGGGAGACGGCGTCAACGACGCCCCCGCTCTGGCGCAGGCGGAGGTCGGGATCGCGATGGGGACCGGCACCGACGTAGCGATGGAGAGTGCGGCGGTGACGCTCGTCAAAGGCGACTTGCGCGGGATAGCGCGCGCCCGGCGTTTGAGCCGGGAGACGATCGGCAACATCAAGCAGAACCTGTTCTTCGCGTTCGTGTACAACGCCGCGGGGGTGCCGGTGGCGGCGGGGGCTCTGTACCCAATCTTCGGCCTCCTCCTGAGCCCGATCATCGCGGCGGCGGCGATGAGCTTCAGTTCGGTGTCCGTGATCGGCAACGCGCTCCGATTGCGCAATAAGCAGGTGTAGCGCGGCTATTAGGCGTTTAGAATCTACAAATTGAAAGTGTTAGGTTGTCTAACAGAAGGTGTCGATGATTCGACACCTAACACTCGAGGAGGAGTCGTAATGAAAAAGTTGTTGTTTGTGGCGATGGCGATCGTTCTCGCGACCAGCGCGGTTGTGCTGGCGGGAGACGACGCGAAGAAAGAGAAGGCGGCGCCCACGACCCTGACGGGCGAGGTCCTGGATCTGTATTGCTACGTGTCGCACCCGGAGTCTGCCACGGGTGCCGAGCACGCGAAGTGCGCCCAGGCGTGCGCCTCGAAGGGGCTGCCGATCGGCTACTTGACCGCGGATGGAACCATCTACCTGATCATCGGCAAGGATCACGAGTCGGCCAGCACCGCGGTCGCGGACTGGATCGGCAAGAAGTCGACGATCACGGGGCATGTGAAGGAGCAGAAGGGGATGAAGGCGATCGAGTTGGTCACGATCGGAGAAGCGAAGAGCTGATTCTTTCCGTCTCACGGTGGCGTGTCGAGATAGCGACATCGCAATCGTTGCGCGAGCAAGCTCGCAACCGTAGTCGAAGAAGCAACATGGACGCGCGTGGCCGATCGTACCGATCGGCTGCGCGCGTTTTTCTTTGGACCCGTCGGCCGCAGGCACTCCCTTACCTTCCATCGACTTGCATCGTTCGGCACGCGTGGCGCGCTCCCTGCGTATGCGGGTCGCGTGACTGGTTGTGCCGGGTGCGGTGGACGCAGTGGAGGTGGAGTCATGACGAGTCTCATGGGTGGAGTGCGGCGCACGACGGTGCGTCGTTGGACGACGGGCATCGTGGCGGGGTCGCTTCTGGCCGCGCTTGCGGGATGCGAGGAGGATCGCGCCAGCAACGCGGACGATCGGAAGCCGATCGCCGTTACCGCCTCGGGTGTCGAAATCATGGAGGTCGTGCGGAACGAGAATGAGCGGATCGTCGAGGCGGTCGTCGTCGCCGGGGGTGAGGAGAGACGGGTGACGTTCGCGCCGGTCCTCGACGGTCCGCTGTCTCACGGAATGACGGCCGTTGTGAGCACGAGCCGCGACGGCGGTGGAATCGAAATGTCATTCGGTTGGGACGAGCAGTCGGGGGCGTCGTGGGTTAGGCAGCGGTCCGGGACCGATTCGTTCGAATTCTCGCGCGTTGTGGTGCAAAACCGTGTGGTCGAGGACTACATGTTCAACGGCCGCACGCTGCAGCTGCAGTACGCGGATCTTCCTCCCCTCATACTCGAGAAGGCGACCGCGAAGTACCTCCGGGGCGAGCCGTTGGAATCGACGTCACCGGAGGTGAAAGAGTTCGCAACGCAACTGCGAGCATTCCAAGCCTTCGCCGACCAGCTTCCAAGCGCATTCACGTCGCCCAATGACGACAGCGCGTTACTGACGTCGCTTCTCGGCGATCCCGTGTTCGTCAGCACAGTGACCAAGGAGCCCGCCCCCAATAGCGCGTTCAGGGACGCCGTGTGTGCAACCTTCAACACGTGCGTGGCGGTCTTCTGCCGGATGAACCCCGTTAGTCATATCTGCGGCGTGTGTGCCGCGGGATCGCTCGCATGTCTCTTCACGATCTGGTTCTGTACCGTCATGTGCGGCTAGGAAAGCTCTCTGGGGGAGGCCCGTGTGCGACGGCCTCGGCGGTTACTCGCGCCGGGGCCGTCGTCCCGCCCTCACAATTGCGAACTTCAGAGTTCGCAGCTTCGGTCGTCGCGTCTATAATGCCCCGCGTGCGGTCAACCGGTCGCGTCCAACTCTCCGCCATCACGCTCGCCGCGCTCGTGCTCGGCGGTTTCGCCGCGTGGGGTCTCCTCCATCATTTGCGCACACCCGAACTCACGCCGGAGTTGCGCGGCTACGCCCTCGCCGAGGAGCTGGGGTGCCACGGCTGCCACGGGCCGCGCGGCACCGGCGGCGTCAAGAACCCGCGCGCGGGCGTCAGGCAAACGCCGGGCGAAATCCCGGCGTGGGACGGCGGCAACGCGATGATGTACGTGAAGAGCGAAGACGAGATCCGGGAGTGGATCCTCGACGGACGGCCGTGGCGACTCGTGCTGCGCGATTCGCTGGCGGCGCGCGCCTCGCGCACCGACGCCGACAGCGCGTCTCCGTTTCCGGAGCCGGGCCGCGTCGACCTGCGTCCCAGTCCGCTCGCGATGGTGACGCCGCCGGTGCGCATGCCGGCCTATCGGGGAATCGTCGACGAGAAGCAACTCGCCGATCTCGTCGCCTACTACAAGGCGGTCGCCGTGTTTGGCAACGAGGTGGACGCGATGCCGGCCGAAGCACGCGACGGCTACGCGATCGCGCGCGACACCGGGTGTTTCGGGTGCCACGGACCGGGCGGGTTTATCGGCGTCAAGAACCCGCGTAGCTTCAAGGGCTATATCCCGCCCTGGCACGGACCCGATTTCCACGAACTCGTTCGCAACGACGACGAGCTGCGCGCGTGGATACTCGACGGGGGCATCGCGCGCATCGCCGAGAACCGCGTCGGGCGCTGGTTCACGACACGTCAGGTGGTGAAGATGCCCGCGTATCGCGGCGTGCTCGCCGACTCGAGTGTGGCGGACCTCATGAGCTACATCCGCTGGGCCGCGGCTACTTATTCGCAATGACGCCGTTCTTGCGAAGCTCCGGCACCACCAGGTGCAGGACTTCTTTTCGAATCTGATCGGCGCTGGTGGGGTCGACGGACTCGGTCGTTCCCGACCACACCAGTATCCCGCCGCCTTCGCTGCTCCAAACGTCGATGCGAATGCGCACGATCTGGTCGACTTCCACGTAGCCGGGCTCGTAGACAGTTTGGTACGCCGGATAGTAATAACCGCCCCAGTAGCCGTGCCCGCCGTAGCCGCCGTAGCCGTAGCCTCCGTAGTATGGAGCCGGCGTCGTGGTCACATAGCCGGGCACGTAGGTCTCGCGCGTCTCGGTTCCCAGAGGCATGACGATCACGACCCCGTTGTAACCGTTGCGCCTCACCACATCGACGACCTGCTGAGTATCCGGGAGCGAAGTGGCGAAGTCCCGGTACGACGCCACCGCCGTGATACCGACGCGCGTGAGCTCGGCCACCACCGCGTCCTCGATGAAGCGGCGTCGTTCCGGCTCGGTGCGAAAACCGATCACGTACATTCTCTCGATGGGTTGTTGCGGGTACTGGGGGTCTTTCCACATGTTGACGAGCTGCGAGCTCGAGCACGCGCCGAGCGCCATCGATAACAGAAGAACGGCGGCGAGAGCGCGCCAGGTGCGATCGGGAGAGGTACGCATGGTGAAACCGGCTCCTTGGTCGGGGTGGTGAACGCGCGAAGCCGCCCGATTCTAACAGGCGCGAAAGCCGTCCTCAAGGCGTGCCCCTTCGCCGCTTGCGGCGGCGCCCGCACTCGGTTACGCTAGACCAAATCTATCACCCACGAT
The DNA here is from genome assembly GCA_022615275.1 of Candidatus Latescibacterota bacterium. Classification (GTDB taxonomy): domain Bacteria; phylum Krumholzibacteriota; class Krumholzibacteriia; order WVZY01; family JAKEHA01; genus JAKEHA01. The sequence continues at coordinate 3,156 of JAKEHA010000154.1, read as the reverse complement.
CGAGGTACTCGCCATGATGATCACGCGACGAAACGGATACTGCACCGCGCTCCTGCTTCTCATCGGAGCGTCCACGCTGTCGACCACCACACGCGCCGCCCACGAGAACGAATGGCCGCAGGTCCTCGACATTAAAGAAGGCAAGATCGTCGTCTATCAACCGCAACCGGAGACGTTCGAGGGCAACGTGCTCAAATCGCGCGCCGCGGTCTCGATCACGCCCAAAGGAACCGACGAGCCCGTCTTCGGCGCGGTCTGGATCGAGAGCCAGGTCGAGGTGCGCAAGGACGACCGCGAAGTCGAGATTCTCGGCAACCGCGTGATCAACGCGCGCATCGCGGATTCGAAGCCCGGGCAGGAAGAGCGCTTCATGGAAGTCTTCCAGCGCGAGATCGGCGACTCCAAGTTCAAGATCGACTACGACCGTCTCCTCGAAAGTCTGCAGAGCGCGGAGGTGCAGGCGACCACCTCGGAGGGCCTGCGTAACGACCCCCCGCGCATCTTGTTCGAGTACGAGCCCGCGATTCTCGTCGTCTTGGACGGCGAGCCCGTGCTGCGTGCCATGCCCGGCACCAAGCTCGAGCGCGTGGTCAACACGCCGTTCTACATCGTGAAGAGCGGGGATCGGTACTGGCTCAACGGCGGAGAAGATTGGTTCACGACCAAAGACGTCATGGGCGAATGGAAACGCGAGGGCGTTCCCAAGTCCGTCGAAGAGGCCTACGAGAATGAATTGAAGGCGCAGGGCATCACCCCCAGCAAGCCCGAGGACACCAAGGACAAGCGCAAGCCGAAGATCATGGTCGCCACCACGCCCACCGAGCTCATCGTCATCGACGGGGAGCCCCAGTACCGGCCGATCGTCGGCGACGAGCTCCTGTACGTGAGCAACTCGGAGAGCGACGTGTTCATGGAAGTGGCGACGCAGAACTACTTCGTTCTCTTGTCGGGGCGCTGGTTTCGAACCAAGTCGTTCGACGGGCCGTGGCAGTTCGTGAAGTCCGACGCACTGCCGGAGTGCTTCGCACGCATCCCGACCAACTCGGACAAGAGCCAGGTGCGCACGTTCGTCGCGGGGACGCAGGAGGCGAACGAGGCCCTGCTCGACACCGAGGTCCCGCAAACCGCGGCCATCAATAGGAGCCAAGCCAAGCTGACGGTGACCTACGACGGCGCCCCCAAGTTCGAGCCCATCCCGAACACGTCCATCGAATTGGCGCAGAACACCGACAAGACCGTGATGAAAATCGAGGGCAGATACTACTGCTGCGACAACGCGGTGTGGTTCGTGGCCGACGCGCCCACCGGTCCGTGGGTGGTGTCCGACTACGTTCCCGCGGAAGTGCAGAAGATCCCGCCCGAGAGTGCCGCGTACAACACCAAGTACGTCTACATCTACGAGTCAACGCCGGAAGTCGTGTACGTCGGCTACACGCCCGCGTATGTCGGCTGCTATCCCTACTATGGATCGGTCGTGTACGGGACCGGTTGGTATTATCACCCGTGGGTGAGTCCGTATTACTACTACCCGCGCCCCTACACGTACGGCTTCTGTGTGAACTACAACCCGTGGACGGGGTGGAGTTGCGGCATGAGTTGGAGCAACGGCTGGGCGCACTTCTCGGTCGGCTTCGGCGGAGGTTACGGGGGCTGGTGGGGACCGCCGGGGTACGCGTGGCGACCGAATTATCCCGCGCACCACGGCAATGTCGGCGTCAATCGCCCGATCAACAGGAACACCGGGAACCAAGTTGCTCATCACAAGGGGCAGGACAACCTGTATCAGCGTCCATCGACGAAGCCGGCCGTGGCGGATCGCGCGACCGCGGACCGCAACCGCCCCGGTTCGGGGACGAGCGCGAGTACGCGCGAGGGACAGCCATCGCGTTCGCGCGAGAACAACGTGTACGCCGACAAGGACGGCAACGTGATGCGGCGCGAGAACGACGGGTCGTGGTCGCAGCGCGACCAGGGTTCGTGGAAGAACGACGGCAGGCCGCAGAGCAAGGACGCGGCCACGCGTCCTGGCGGCGGCGCATCGCCGGGGCATCAACCGGCGACCCGCCCCGGCGGCGGCGCATCGCCCGGGCAGCAACCGGCCACGCGGCCCGCGACCCCGCAGACGCGCCCGGCACAGCCGAATACGCAGCAGCTCAACCGCGACTACCAGAATCGCCAACGGGGCAGCCAGCGCGCCAGCAACTATCAGAGCCAGACGCGCTCGCGTCCGTCCGGACGGCCCTCGGGCGGTCGCGGCGGCGGCGGGCGGCGGCGCTAAGTGACGCGCGTCCTGCTATTCGCAGCCGCGTACGCCGTAGCGGCGTCGTCCCACGCGTGGTCGCAGACAGGCGCCACAGGCGCCCTCGCGCTGCACTATCCGATCAGCGCGCGCTCGGCGGGCATGGGCGAGACGGTGTGGCCGATAATTCCGACCCCGCGAACATCTTCTTCAATCCGGCCAACGTCGTTGGAAATGCACGCGTATATGCACAGGGCTCACGGTGGGACATCGCGCCGATCTTCGCCAACGACGACTTGTGGACGGGCGGAGGGAGCGCCGGTGTTTGCTTTCAACGGGCGAATGGATCGACGCTGGCGGCCGACGTTTCCTACGGCCAATTCGACTACGGGACGAGCGTTGCAACCACGCCGAGCGGCCAGCCGCTCGGCGAGTATGAAATCGTCGAGAGCTACATAGCGCTCACGCTCGGCGCCGGTTTTGCGCTCGGGGAGCGCTCGGAACTCCGTCTGGGCGCCGCCCGCCAAACGCTGGGACCCCGATTACCCGCCCGATGAGTTCACCATGCCGCCCCTGAATCTCGAAGACGTCACCGGCTACGCGATTTCGCGCGCGCTTCGACTACACGAAGAACTCCTACTACTACGAGGAAGAAAAGCTAGGATTCGAGCTGGCGTGGCTTCTATAATGCGGCCGGCGACGCGCTCGGTGCGAAGGAATAGCTGACGCGAAAGAGGTCGACATGCGGACTCCCGGACTCGCGATCTCGATGTTCTTATCGACGGTGTTGCTGGCGACGGTGCTACCGACGAGCGCGCTGGCCGAGGATCCCCCCGGAACCCACCGCGACTGGGGTATCGGTGCGCACGTTCGCGCGGGCGGCGCGGGTCTGGACTACGGCGAATTTCTCGAGAAGG
>JAKEHA010000153.1 GCA_022615275.1 Candidatus Latescibacterota bacterium | reverse complement strand
ACGCCGCTCGTGACACCGGGCCTGGTACCGCTTACGTTGCCGAAGGATCACTTCCTGTGCGCGCTTGCGGGTGTGACACTCGATGCCACCATCGAGCTGCGCTCGGGTACCGGCAAGCGCCTGGTCTCGTTCACGAATTCGACCCTGCTCACCCACTTCGGTCTCTCGGGGCCGTCGGTTCTCGATATCAGCCGTTACTACCTGCACGCGATCGCGTCCGACCCGAAGGCGGCGTTGTTCGCCAACTGGCTCCCGGGAACGAACGAAGACGCGCTCGATCGCGAGCTGCAAGGGCTTCGAAGCAAGTCGGTCGGCGGCTTCCTGCGCGAGCGCCTTGCGGAACGACTGGCACGCGCGCTGTGCGAGCACGCCGGCGTCGATCCGTCGACACGCGCCGAGGTGCTCAAACGCGAAGAGCGCCGCGCGGTCGCCGCCGCCGTGTGCAACCTCCCGCTCCCCGTCACGGGGTCGCGCGGCTACAATTTCGCCGAGGTGACCTCCGGCGGTGTGCCGCTCTCCGAATTGCACTTGGACAAGATGGAATCGCGCGTGTGTCCGGGCCTCTATTTGTGCGGCGAAATCTGCGACGTCGACGGGCGTATCGGGGGCTTCAACTTTCAGTGGGCCTGGTCCAGCGGGTTCGTGGCGGGCGCTGCAGCGGCAACCGAGAATCCTTGAGATTCCGCTGTGATCAGCTTCCGCGCTTTTCGATGAGCGCTCGCCAGTCCGTGATCAGGTGCAGCGCTCCGGCAACACTTTGATCGCGACGTCGCGTCCCAAGCGCGAATCGTTCGCGCGATACACTTCGCCCATTCCGCCCGCACCGATCTGTGTGGTGACGCGGTAGTGCGCAATCGATTTTCCGATCCAACTCGTCATTACGGCCCTTTCAGTGTGAAACGCGGACGGACTGGTTACTCGGCGACACCCGCGGCGCGATCGAGCAGTTCGTTGGCGTTGAAGTCCGGCTACCAGCCCATGCGCTTGCGCAGCGACGTGATGTGCGCGACGTGGTGCTTGCCGTGCCAGGCGTAGTGCGCCGTCAGAAGACCGAGCGACATGGAGCCGTACTCGGGGTGGAAGATGGTGCGCCGATAGTCTTTCTCTTCGAGCGAGCGCAGCAGGGGTGCCCATCGTTCGTGCAGCGCGTCGAGGATCGCGAGTGAGGGCCCGATCGGACCGCGCGCGTCGGCCAATTCCGCCCACAATTGCTGCTCGTAGGGCTTGATGGTGGGATTGTCCTCGGTCAGCCCGAGCTTGATACGCACGAACGCGTTCATGTGGCTGTCGGGAAGGTGGTGCACGACCTGGCGAACGGTCCACCCGCCGTCGCGGTACGGTGTGTCGAGTTTGGCGTCGTCGAAGCCGCGCACGGCGTTGCGCAAGGCCGCCGGGCACGCGGCGATCTCGTCGATCGCGACGCGCACCGTGTCCATCGTGACGGGCTGCTCGAAATCGAACGGGCCGATGGGATAGCGAAGGTCGTCCATGACGCCGCAGCATACCACGGCCGGCGGCGGTGTGATAGAGTCGGGGCATGTCGCTCGTGAAACCGAAAGAACCCGTGCGCATGGTCTACGCGCGCCCCGACGGGTCGATCCTCGATCACCCGAGCCTGCTGCTGGCGGGTGTGGGCGGGGGCCACGCGCGGCCCGTGCGCGATGACGAGATCGTCCCCCTTCCGCGCGGAAGCGACCTCTTCCTCTTGCCGGGGCGACGCCCGATCGGCCTCGATCCCACACGCGGCACCGCCATCGAATGGGACCAAGACGACGCCACCGCGGTGGCCGCGTTTCTCGCACCCGCGTGGACGATGTTCCTCCACCCCGCGTACCGCACACTCGCCGATGCGCCGGCGCTGCCGCTCTTCGCCTACTCGGCGGTCGGATTCGCGGACGGGCAGTTCTGGGCCACGGGCGTGCGCGTCGACGAAGACGTCCGCCAGGATCCGTGGCGGTTCGACCTCAAACGACTTGCGAAGCAAGTCGAAAAAAGACTCGCGCAATCTCCCGAGAATCTCGTCGTGCAACAACTCGAGCGATGCGCCCTCCACTACGGGTGCCGCGCCGCGCAGAACTTCTTCATCGGCCGCCACGAGGCGCCCATCCCGACCAGTGTCGCGTGCAACTCGAAGTGCATCGGCTGCATCTCGCTGCAGCCCGACGGCGAGTTTCGCGCGAGCCACGACCGCATTCGGCGCTCCCCCCGCCCCGAAGAGATCGCCGACCTGGCGGTGGCGCACATCGAGCGCGTGCCCGACGGTGTGGTGAGCTTCGGCCAGGGGTGCGAGGGTGAGCCGCTGCTCGGCCGCGACCTCTTACCGGAAACGGTGCGGCAGATTCGCGCGCGCACGTCGCGCGGGACCGTCAACGTCAACACCAACGGAAGCCTGCCCGAGGTCGTCGAGGCGATGTGCCGCGCGGGCCTGGATGCCATCCGCGTGTCGATGAACAGCGCGCGCGACGACGTTTACGCTGCGTACTACCGCCCCAAGAAGTACACCTTCGACGATGTCCGTGAGACCCTGCGCGTCATGCGCCGCCACGACCGCTTTCGCTCCATCAACTATCTGGTGTTCCCCGGGGTGACCGATACCGACGACGAGCTGGACGCGATCTCCTCCTTTATAGAGGATACCGACCTGGACCTGATCCAGATGCGTAACCTGAACATCGACCCGGAGCTGTACCGCGAACGACTGCCGGCGGGGACGGTACACGAGGGCTT
>JAKEHA010000152.1 GCA_022615275.1 Candidatus Latescibacterota bacterium | reverse complement strand
TCGGCCGGAACATCGAGGCCGAAGATCGGGTCCTTGACGTACTTCACGCGGTCGAGCTTCCCTTCCAGCGCGGCGTTCACCATCGCGCGCGAGTACGCGATCTTCATGCGCGTGCCCACGCCGAAGCCGCCGCCGCTCCATCCCGTGTTGACGAGCCAGCACTTGGTGTCGTGGTGGCGCATCTTCTTGGCCAGCAGGTCCGAGTAGACGGCCGGCGGTAGCGCGAGGAAGGGCGCGCCGAAGCAGGTCGAGAACGTCGCCTGCGGTTCCTTGCCCATCCCGCGCTCGGTGCCCGCCACCTTCGCGGTGTAACCCGAGAGAAAATGGTAGCTCGCCTGCTCCGGCGTCAGCCGCGCGATGGGCGGCAGCACGCCGAAGGCGTCGCACGTCAGCATCACGATGTTGCGCGGGTGACCGCCCACGCCGTCGAGCTTGGCGTTGGGAATCTGCGAGATCGGATACGACGCGCGCGTGTTCTCGGTGAGCGCGTTGTCGTGCAAGTCGATCTCGCGCGTGTGCTCGTCGATGACGACGTTCTCCAGGACGGTCCCGAAGCGGCGCGTGGTGGCGTGGATCTCCGGTTCCGCTTCCGGGGAGAGGTGGATCGCCTTCGCGTAGCATCCCCCTTCGACGTTGAACACCCCGTGGTCGGACCAGCCGTGCTCGTCGTCGCCGATCAAGCTGCGCTTGGGATCGGCCGACAGCGTCGTCTTGCCCGTCCCCGACAAGCCGAAAAACACCGCGACGTCGCCGCTGGGGCCCTCGTTGGCGCTGCAGTGCATCGACAACACGCCCCGCTGCGGGAGCAGGTAGTTCATCACCGTGAAGATGGATTTCTTGATCTCGCCCGCGTACGACGTACCGCCGATCAGGACGATGCCGCGACCGAAGTGGACGATGATGAACGCTTCGCTGCGGGTCCCGTCGATGGCGGGGTCGGCCTTGAAACCGGGAGCGCTAACAATGGTGAACTGGGGCACGTGGTTCTTTTGCTCTTCCGGCAGCACCGGGATGAACATGTTGCGCGCGAACAGCGAGTGCCACGCGATCTGCGTAACGACGCGAATGGGAACGCGCTGGTCGCGGTCCGCCCCCGCCCAGCAATCCTGCACGTACACCATGCCGTCCTGGAGATAGGCCTGCACGCGGTGCAAGAGGCGGTTGAACTTCTCCTCGTCGAACGCACGGTTGACCTTGCCCCACCATATCTTGTCTTTGCTGGACGCTTCCTCGACGACGAACTTGTCGTCCGGGCTGCGGCCGGTGTACTTGCCGGTCTCCGCGACGATGGGCCCGTGGTTCGCGATGACTCCTTCGCCGTTCATCACGAACTCTTCGTAGAGCGTGGCTGGGGTGGGATTCCAGAGCACGCCGCCTAGGTTGGCGAGGCCCACGGCCTCCAGCCCGACCTTCGGCACAAACTCGCTGTGCGACATCGAAACCCTCCGTTAAACAGAAAAAGCGAAACCCTCGGCGTGCGGCCGGGGTTCGGAATGCGTTCGATCGATAAGATGGAAAGCGCCGCAGAGTGTAGCGCCTCGGCGCGCTAGTTTCCAGGAGATTCTAAGTCCGAAGGAACGCTGCCGGGCGGGTCCGGAGATACGCGCGGTCGCCCAAGTCGTCGCAGCGCCGAGCTGAAGGGCGCGCGTCCCGTATCCCGCAAGCGGGAGCCCTCGGTCCGCGCGCCACCGCGTTGGGAGAGCGCTCTCCGAGCGTCCCCCGGCGGGTGTCGCTCGTGGGGCCCCCGCCGCGTCACGCGGCGGGGTGACGAGTGACAGGACCCGCCGGGCAGCGTTCGGGCGCTCTCACCGTACGCGCACGCGGTAGACGACGACGCCCGCTTCTCCCGGGGCCAGGTAGAACGTCGAGTTCTTCGAGAGCACGACGCGCAGCGTGCGCGTCGGCGAATCGTATTCACACTCGTCCGGATCCGACGGGTCGAAGGTGAAGTGCACCGGCGCGCCGACGGGCGGGCGCCACTCGAGATCGAGTCCGGCGCCGAACGTATCCGCTTCCAGATCGACCCACGACGAAACCGGGTCGACCAGCACCACGTTGGCGAGGCTGTCGGCGCCCGCGTTGAACAAGCGCACCGCGTACTCGATCACGTCTCCCGGCGCGGCGTCGGCGCGATCCGCGGACTTCTGCATCGTCAAGCGTCCCGCCGACCCGTCGACCACGACCACGACGTCGGTCGCGGTTGCGACCAGGACGAGCGGCGTGCTGGTGACCGACTGTTGCGCCTGCACGGCGATTACGATGGTCGAGCCCGGTGTGGCGCCGGCCGGAACCGACACGCGCAGGAGCACGTGGAGCACGCCGGCGTTGGCTCCGTCGGGATCGAGGTCGCCGTCGCTCGGGACGAGCGGGCGATCGGGCCCGTCGAGCAACCCGTTCGCGTTCGCGTCGAAGTACCACGCGAGCACCGCGGACGAATCGGTCGCGGTCGCGGACAGGTCGACGTGTCCGGCGGTACCCGCGACGATCCGGTGCGCGAACGCGACGAAGGCGCCGGTGGGCCCCGGCTGCGACGTCCCCGACGTGATCGTGAGACCGCCGATGTCGGCGAAGTACACGTCGATGGTGTCGCCGGCCGTCACCGTGAACGGCCCCACGGTGTCGGGCGAGAGCGACACGAAGCCGGGTGGATTCTGCTCGACGACGGTGATGCTGTCGCCGAAGACCGGCATCGCGAAGGACCCGTCGCCCGCAGTCGTGACGGCTTGGCCCTGCGACGTCTCCGACACCAGCACGCCGCCCAGCGGGACGTCTCCCGCGGTGAAGGTACCGTCGTGGTCGCGATCGTCGAACACCCAGCCGCGCACCAGTCCCCGCGTCTCCGTTACGAGGGTCACGCTCTCGGAGAGATTCGGGGGCCGCGACGACCAGCTGTTGATGATGGTGGTGTGCGCCGCGTTGGCGCCCGACGGTACCGTGACGGTCACGATGTAGTCGACGTACTCGTCCGGGTCGAGCAGCGGGGTGTAGAACGGCGTCTGATGGGTGACGGCGGTGTCGCCGATCACCACGCTTTGAGCCGGCCATCCGCTCGGCACGTCCCACTGCACGCGCATCGAATCGGTGAAGGCGCCGGCGTTGCGCACGCGCAAGAGCGACGTGTACACCGTCCCGGGCGCCGCCGAGCGCGTGGAGGTTCCGCCCTGACCCGATCCGAGCGGGCCGAACACGTCGAAGCCGTTGCCGTCGATGGTCAGGTCGGGGCGCGGCGGGCCCACCACGTCGATGCGCGCGACGATGCTCTCGAACGACGTAGGATCGTTGACCGAGACCATGTCGATTATGTACTGGAAGCTGCCCGTCGCTTCGTTCGCCGGCACCGTCACGCTGAACGGATACACGCGCGAACCGCCCGCCGGCACCGAACCGGTCGCGAACGGCGACGGCAGTCCATTGAGCAGAGCCGTCCACGCCGGGATCGCACCCCACGTCACCGTGTAGACGTCGGCGGTCGGACCCTGATTCTGGATCTCGATGGTGAAGTTCAACGTCCACGGCGCCGGCGTGATCTGAAGCGACGAGCCGCCCGCGCCGCTGCCGAGTACCCCGAACACGTCGTCGCCGTCACCGTCGATCACTCCATCGACGATCGCGGGCGGTACCACCACGACGCGGCCGGTGACACTGTCCATGAGGAACGGCTTGTTGACCTTGCGTCCGTCTAGAATGACATCGAAGGTACCGCCCAGCGACGACGACGGCACGGTGACGCTCAACGGATACGTCCCGGCCGCGATGCTTGCGATGGGTGTGGCGCTGCCGTTGAAGGTGACCGTCCATCCGGCCGGAGCGCTCCAATCCACGCTGAAATTGTTCACACCCGAGACGTTCTGAATGACCACGTCGAAGACCGTGGTCTGGCCCGGCGAAACGGTGTGGATCGACGTGCCCCCCAACCCGGTGCCGATGGGTCCGTACACGTCGAGCCCCTGCCCGTCGATGGTCATGTCGATCTCGCTCGGCGTCGCCACGCTGATACTCGCGGAGATGCTCTCGGTGATGCGATCGTCGACGATCGAGGCCGCGTTCATCACCGATCGGTACGTGCCGTACGCGGCGGCGCCGGGGATGGTCACCTTGAGGGTATGGCTCGCCTGCGAGAACGCGGCGATGGTCGGCGTGACGACCGGGAAGGCGCGGTCCACGCCGCCGATCTCGATGACCGCCGTCCACCCCGCTGCCGGCGCGGTCCACGTCAGCGTGAAGGAGTCCGCGAGCGCACTTTCGTTCTGCACGATGATCGGGAACTGAACCTGGGTGCCGCGCTCGCCCGCGTTGGAGCTGCCGCCGCCGAGACCGGTGCCGGTGGCGCCGTAGATATCGTCGCCGCTGGTGGCGACGATCATGTCGACGCGCGGCGCC
>JAKEHA010000151.1 GCA_022615275.1 Candidatus Latescibacterota bacterium | reverse complement strand
CGTGTCGGGCCCCGTGCAGACCGACAAGCAGGGCGTGAAGCTCGCCGACGTCGAAACCATCTGCGGACTCTCCCCGCAGGAGTTCAAGTCGCGCACGCCGTTCGCCCGGCTCGAAGCCTCCAACCCCAACCGGCGCTTCCGCCTGGGAGTGGGCGGCAACCCGTCGATGCGCATCGTCGATCTGTTCGCGCCCATCGGGCGCGGCACACGGGGGCTGATCGTGGCCCCGCCCAAGACCGGCAAGACCCGCCTGCTCGAAGAGCTCACCATTGCGATGCACGCCGACGCCCCCGACGCGCGCATCGTCGTGCTCTTGATCGACGAGCGACCCGAGGAAGTAACACACTTTCGCCGTCAGGTGCCGGCCGAAGTGCTCGCGAGCAGCAGCGATCAATCGACCGATGCGCACGTGCGCCTCGCCAATCTGTGCATGGCGCAGGTGCGGTGCGAGCTGGAATGCGGCCACGAAGTGATCGTGATGGTGGACAGCTTGACGCGCATGGGGCGCGCGTTCAACCAATTCGGGTCGGGCTCGGGCCGCACGATGAGCGGCGGGCTGGACTCACGCGCCCTCGAGATCCCGCGCAAGTTCTTCGGGATGGCGCGCAACGTCGAGAACGGCGGGTCGATCACGGTCGTCGCGAGCGCCTTGATCGAGACCGGTTCGCGCATGGACGACTTGATCTTCGAAGAGTTCAAGGGGACGGGCAACAGTGAGATCGTGCTGGACCGCGCGCTGGCCGACGGGCGCGTGTTCCCCGCCATCAATCTGCGCAGCACGGGGACGCGCCGCGACGACCTGCTTTACCCGCCCGCCGAGCTCAATGCCATCAACAAGCTGCGACGCCGCGCCATCGAGCTTCCACCGGCGCAGGCGATCGAGGAGTTGTTGAAACTGATCGAGAAGTATCCCACCAACGAAGAGCTGCTGAAGAGCATCCCCTGACGCGTCACGAGATCGCGTCCAAGTAGCCCCGTATCTTCGTTCCCAATTCGTCCACGTGTGTGGTGACACACGTCTGATGGTCGCCTGCGATCTCGTGGACCTCGAGCGAATCGCACACGTGCTGCCAGCCCGCCGCGAAGTTCCCAGGCGTCTTGCGCTCCAGGTGGTTGGAGCGAAACAATACGATCCGTCCCGGGTAGCGCGCGGGCACGTAGTCGTCGAGCGCGTGGTGGTACTCGAGCCACACCAGCAGCCGGGGATCGGAGGGCTCGCGGGCGGGTGCGTCGGTGTGCGTGCGCGCCCCGCGCAGGACGGAGTACGGCTTTTTCGCGACGAAGAGGGCCGCCTCGGAAACGCCGCGTCCCGACGCGCGCTTGAGTCCGCGCAGAAAGGTGCGACCGCGGCGAAACAGAGCCCTGCGCGTCATGGGGCTCAATCGCAGCGCGAACGCCGCGCCGTCGACGAGGCGACGCCAGGCGCGAAAGCGCGCGTTGGCCGCGTTGGTGTCGATCAGAACGACGATTTCGACGCGTTCGCCGCGCTTCTCCAGCTCGCGCGCCATCTCCAGCACGATCGCGCCACCTGCGCAGAAACCGCCCAGCAGATAGGGACCCTTCGGTTGCACGGCCAGTAGCGCGTCCAGCCGGTCGGCCGCCATGCGCTCGATGCTGGAGGGCAGCGGCTTGCCATCCAACCCGTGCGGTTGCAGCGCGTAGAACGGGCGGTCCGGGCCCAGGGCGCGCGCGAGGCCGCGGCAATAGAATCCGTCGCTGGCGACGGCACCGTGCGCGAAAAAGAACGGCCTCCGCGTACCTCCCGTCTGCACCGCCGTCAGGGGTGCGCGAGTGGATCGCGACTCGTGATCGACTATCGCGCGCGCGAGCCTATCGATCGTCAGCTCGCTGCTCAGGTCGTGGAGCGGCGGACTCACGCCGCACGCCTTCTCGACCCGGATCGCCATCTCGACCGCGAGCAGCGAGTCCCCGCCCAGCTCGAAGAAGTCGTCGCCGATCGCCACCGCGTCCAAACGCAGCAGATCCGCCCAGATGTCGGCGAGCTGGGTCTCGAGCAGATCGCGCGGCGGCCCGCCCTCGCCCGAGGTCGCGCGCCACGCGGGGAGCGCGGTACGGTCGACCTTGCCCGCGGGCGTGCGCGGCACCTCGTCGACCAGTACGAACGCGGCGGGGATCATGTGGCGCGGCAACCTCGCACCGAGGTACTCGCGCAGCGCGGGCGGACGCAGCGCCTCGGCCGTACGAGCCGCAACGATGAACGCCACCAGCCGCGCACGGCCGTGGTCGTCCTGCCGCTCCACGACGGCGGCTTGCTTGACCGCGTCGTGCCCGAGCAGTGCCACTTCGATCTCCGATACGTCGACGCGATTGCCCCGGACCTTCACGCGCGAATCCTTGCGACCCACGCACACCAGGCATCCGTCCGCGCCCATGCGACCCAGATCGCCCGTGCGATAGAGCCGAATCGTCGGGTCGTCGCGGTCCGTGACGAAGGTGCGCTGCGTCAGCTCCGGGTTCTGCCAATAGCCGATCGCCAAGTAGCGGCTGCGCACGCATATCTCACCCACCCCTCCGCTCGCGATCGGTTCACCGCTCTCGTCGAGCAGCACGACCTCCTTGTCGGGCATGGCATAGCCCACCGGAACCGCGTCGCCTTCGATATGGGTGTCGTGGCCGACGCGATACTGGCGAATGGTCCCCGTCTCGGTGGACGAGAGCGCATTGACGAAGACGCAATCGGGGGGAAAGCGGTTCTGGAACCGCGCGACGTCCTTGCGCGACACCGGTTCGCTCCCCAGCTTGACCGCTCGCAGCGATGAAGCCGTCATGTCGCCCAGAGAAGTGTCGGCGAGCTCGCGAAAGATGCTCGCGCTGGAGTGATAGATGGAGACCTCGTCCTCGATCAACCACGCCGCGAGTTCGGCCAAGCCCCGCGTGCGCAGGTCGAACGGGTGCAGCGCCGCGCCGTTGAGCAGCGCGGAGAAGATGCCCGTCATGGCCTGTGCCGACGCGCGCGACGACAGCAATGTCAAGCGATCGCTCGGCGTGATGTTCAGGAACTGCGTGTGGACGAAAATGTTGTGCAGAACGTTGCGATGATTCTGCAGGACCCCCTTCGGCTGCCCGGTCGACCCCGACGTGTAGACGATGTACGCGTGCGCATCGGGCGTCGGCAACGGGAGCGGCGCCGCTTGCGAGGCGAGCGCGCCGGCGGAGTCGATATCCAGCACGGCGCCCGCCAGCGTTGGATACAGCTACTGCCAGCGCGTTACCCTGCACACCAGCCATGGGCGCCTGAATGATCGGCAGCTCCG
>JAKEHA010000150.1 GCA_022615275.1 Candidatus Latescibacterota bacterium | reverse complement strand
TTCAACATGCCACGATCCTTCTGGATCGCGGCCAGCGCGGCGTCGGGAGCGTAATCACCCATCGCGCAGTAGATTGCCATGTGCTCGGTGAGGTGCGAAATCTGTGGTTCTCCCTTGGGCTCCACCATGAACCCGGCGGGGTACAAGATTTCGATCGCGACCCGATCGTCGGTGCGTTCCTCCTGGACGTAGACCGTCACCCCGTTGGCCAGGGTGAACGAGGACATGGCCGACATGTCGCGCCGGAAGTTGTCGGCATCGGCACGGCTAAACTTCTCGGCCTCCTGCTGGTCGGTCTGGCACGCGCTGATGAACAGGCCGGCGGCCGCCAGGGCGATCGCTCCGGCACGAATCTTCGACATCGAGAATTCCTTTCTCACCGATCGGGATGGTCTTGGAGTACGGGCTAAGGGAATCCGGGGATTATACGCAAGTTCTGCCCCGCGTTGAACCCCGAACCGCAAGTGACGTTCCGGGGACGGGACGGCGTTCGCGCCACGGACTACGGGCGCCGTAACACACAAAGGGCTGTAAACGGAGTTTATAGAATGTGAAATCCCGGATCACACGCGGGTATGCAGGTAGTATACGAAACACCCACCCTGCAACAAGTTAGCATCGGTTCGCGTACTGGCATGTGGAATGCAATAGGCATGCGCGGAAGGCGCGCAGGGAACTCTCTTTCCCGCTCGCCGTAACGTAAAAGGAACAGGGGCACGGTAAGCACATCCGGAAGGTTGTGGTGGTTTCTTTAGGATAGCGCGGGACGTATTCCCCCGGGACACATCGGGCCACGATCCCGATGAACGGGTTCCGATCACCGCGCGATCGTTGCTGAGAAGGAATCGACACAGTCGACGTGGATGTCGCGAAACCCCGCCGATCATGCAACGGCGGGGTTTCGCTCTTTTGTGCCGCGGCCCGGTCGTTATGCCCGCAACGCCCGTACGATCTCCCGCACCGCCGCGATCTCGTCGTCGTTGATGGTGTGGCCCATTTGCGAATAGAGGCGCAGCGTCACCGCGGCGTCCATTCTCCCCAGCACTTCGGCGGTCTCGAGCACGCGTTCCTTGGGAATGTGCGGGTCGACGTCGCTGCAGCCGAGGAACACCGGCGTGCCGTCCAGGGAACGGGGTACTCGCGCGCTGTGCCCGGCGGTCCGATCAGTCCGCCGCTCAATCCGGCGATGCCACCGTCGCGGTCGTGGAGCGACAGCACCGACTCGTCGAAGCGCTCGGCGGGACCGTCCGCGGAGACGTCGAGCTTCGAGAGGCGGTCCTTCCAGAACGATATCGACGCGGCGGGAATCGAGAACGACGTCACCGACACCTGCCCCGTCCCGATGCGGCCGCGCAACGAGCGTGCACCCCAGGGAAAGAACGTGAGCAGGGTTCCCGGCGTCCCGGTCTTGTCGCCGAAGCAGAAGTGGTAGGTGCCGGGATCGTCGAAGTTGACGGTGCGCTTGACCAGGCGCAGGCCCAGCACGCGCGTGTAGAAATCGAGGTTGGTCTGCGCGTCCCCCGCCATCGCGGTGATGTGATGGATGCCGAGCACGCTTGGCGTCGTGTTCATGGCACCGCCGGCTTCGGGGCCGGGTCGGAAGCTCCCAGGTGGCGGTCGAAGAAGGCGGTCATCTTTCGATACAAGTGCGTGCGGTCGGCCGAACCCGCGATGCCGTGCTCCTTCTGCGGATATATCATCAGCTCGAAGTCCTTGCCCGCATCGATGAGCTTGCGTACCAACGCGATCGAGTTCTGCATGTGCACGTTGTCGTCGGCGTCGCCGTGCATCAACAAGAGCGCGTCCTCCAGCTTGGCGGCGTGCGTCGTTGTCGCCGCTTCCGTGTATCCGCTCTCGTTGTCCTGCGGACGCTTCATGTAGCGCTCGGTGTAGATCGAATCGTACAAGCGCCAGTCTGCCACCGGCGCCACGGATACCCCGGCGCGAAACACGCCCGGTGCGCGGAACAGAGCGTTCAGCGCCATGGTGCCGCCGTAGCTCCACCCCCACACGCCGATCCGCTCGGGGTCGACATAGGGAAGCGATTTGAGATAGTCGACGCCCGTCAGCTGGTCTTCCAGTTCGATGGTGCCCAAGCGCTTGAGCAGTAGCTCCTCCCACGCCTTGCCGCGGCCGGCCGAGCCGCGGTTGTCGATGCTGAAGACGAGATAGCCGCGCGTCGCCATGTACGCGTGCCAGAGGTCGTGGCGCGACCACGCCTTGCGCACCACCTGCGAATGCGGACCGCCGTAGACGTAGACGATCGCGGGGTGCTTCTTGTTCGCGTCGAAGTCGAGCGGCTTCCATAGGCGGCAGTGGAACAGGCTCCCTTCGTCTTCGACGGTGAAGAACTCCGCCGTGGGGAGGCGCATGGCGGCCAATTCGGGGCTCAATTGATCGGCGATATCGAACAGCCGCTTGCCCTCGATCGTGTGGACCGAGATGCGCGTGGGTCGCGCGTGCGACGAATACCGGTCGACGAAGTACTTGCGGTCGGGCGACACGTCCACGTCGTGCGAACCTTCTTCGGTCGTGATGCGCGCGAGGTTCTTCCCGTTGTCGTCGATACGATAGAGGTGATGCTCGAGCACGCTGCTCTGGTTGGCGACGAAGTACACGCGCCCCTTCTTCTCGTCGACCGCCTCCAGTTCGACGACCTCCCAGACGCCGCGCGTGACGGGACGAATCAAGCTGCCATCGAGGTTGAACAGGTACAGGTGATGGTGGCCGTCGCGCTCCGAGCCCACCAGGAACTGGCGCTTGCGGGAGTAGTAGTGACGCGCGTAGGTGACGTTGATCCACGCCGGCGACGACTCCTCCAGGATGACGTCGCTGCGTCCGGTCGCGGCGTCGGCGAACAGCACGGTCCAGCGATCCTGGGCGCGGTTGAGTTTCTCGATCGCGACCGCGCGGCCGTCGCCGGTCCAGTAGACGCGCGCGATGTAGGAATCGTCGCGCGTGTCGGTGTCGGCCCACACGACGGAGCCGCCGCGGGCCGGGACGATGCCGACGCGTACGATCGGGTTGGGGTCGCCGGGCTTGGGGTAGCGCTGAAACGTGGCCGTCGCCTGGAGCGGGACTTGGTCGACCAGGGGATGCGTCGGGACGGGGGACTCGTCGAACTCGAGGAACGCGAGCCGCTCACCGTCGGGGGACCACCAGTGGGCGCGCACGTCGCCGCGCGTGAAGAGTTCCTCCATGTAGACCCAGTCGAGGACGCCGTTGAGCAACGTCTCGGACCCGGTGGTGGTGAGTCGCGTCTCCGGGTAGTCGCCGTCTTTCACGTCGAGAGTGTAGAGGTCGTTGCCCCGCGTGAAGGCCAGGCGACGGCCGTCCGGCGAGAAGGAGGGGTCCTTTTCGGCGCCGTCGGTGTCGGTCACGCGCGTGATCCGGCCGCGGGTATCGACGAGGAAGATGTCCCCGGCGAACGTGAACACGGCCCGGTCGCCGGCGCGATTCCATTGATGGTCCCCGATCGAGAACTTCGGGTGGTCCGGCTGAAGGTCGAGGGGCACCGCGACGGTATCGGCCACGACGATCACCCGTTCGCGGCCCGAGGGCACGCCGCGCAGCACGAGCTCCGTTCGAGCCGGATCGCCCTCGGTCTTGCGGACGAAGGAGACCCCGCGGCTGTTGCCCAGCCACTCCACCGCGCTGGGTAACGTCTTGAAAAGGGAGCGGCTCCCAAAGATCGATTCGACCGATAGGGCCTCGGCCGCCTGAGCTTCGGCCGCTGCCAGGGTCAGGGCCAGGGCCAATGTGAGGTATCGATGCATGGTGTTTTCGACCTCCCGCCGGGCCGGGGTAACGAATGAATGGCCAAAGAGCCAACAGCTTAGCACGATACCGGTTGAATCCCAGCCGGTTTCGCACTATCATGCGCCCGGGCGGCGCAAGCGCGGTAACGCGGTGACTTTCACCCTCGAGTCCGCTCTCTTTCGGGGCCCGTGCCCGGGAATCGAACCGTCCCCGACGGCGGGATGACGTAAAGAAACACGCCGAAGCGATGGAACGAATTCGCTGCAGCGCTCGTACTAGCCTGCAACCCACCCAGCATTTTCTATAACAGGAGGTTAGAGGAGCATGTTTCGGAAACTCGGGCTGCTCGCGGTCGCGTGCTTCATGGTCGTCATGGCCGAAGCCGCCGCTGCCGGCGAGGCCCTCACCACGTCCAGCACCGCCTCGCTGGAGGTCGACGCGCCGGCCGCGCCGGCGACCCCCCCGAAGGCCGAACCGGATAAGAAAATGAAGCCGCGGCCGTACGCGGTCGAGCTCCAGAAGAAGCTCAAGAAGCCCGGTCCTCCCCCGTCAAAACCGAAGTTCAAACCCTGGAGCGAGATCGTCACCAAGGAGCACAAGAAGATCGAAGGCTTGATGACGTTCTACACCAAGGGCGAAGAGCTCCTGCTCGAGATCGAGAAAGACGATCTCGACAAGCCCATGCTCGCCATCCTGAGCCTCTCCCAGGGCATCGGATCCGACTTCGTGTACGGCGGTCTTCCCATCGACGACGTGATGTTCGATTTGCATCGCGACGAGGACCACGTCCAGCTGCGCCGCCTGACCGCGAACTTCCGCGCCGAAGGAGACGAAGAGCTGCAGAAGGCGATCGACTTGACGTTCGCGGAAGCGATCCTCGAGAACTTCGCCATCAAGACCGAGAATGATGGCAAGGTCATCATCGACGTCCGTGAGTTCTTCCTGTCCGACATCGCCGGCATGAGCATGTACCTCAACGCCGCGCTGAACCAGCCCGTGCGCCTCGACGCCAAGAAGGGCTATCTCGGCAGCCTCAAGAACTTCCCGACCAACACCGAGATCGATACGCGCCTGACCTACGCGGCCAGCCGCCCCGATGCGCTGTTCCGGCCCAACTTCCCGGATCCGCGCGCGATCCAGCTGGGCGTGGCCTGGAGCATTCGCAAGCTGCCGGAAGCGCCCATGACGCCGCGCATCGCGGACGATCGCGTGGGCTACTTCACGACCTCCTTCAAGGATTTTAGGAAGGAGAAGACGGAGACCTTCTTCACGCACTACGCCAACAAGTGGCGGTTGGAGAAGAAGGACCCGACCGCGGCCGTCTCCGAGCCCACGCGGCAGATCGTCTACTACATCGATCACACCGTGCCCAAGGAGTACGTCCCGTACATGATCGCGGGCGTCAACATGTGGCAGAAGGCGTTCGAGGCCGCGGGCTTCAAGGAAGCCATCGTCGGCAAGCCGGCGCCCACCAAGGAAGAGGATCCCAACTACGACCCGGTCGACGCGCGCTACAACACCATTCGTTGGAACGTGAACGACGAGGTGTCGTACGGCGCCATCGGACCCTCACGCGTCGACCCGCGCACCGGCGAGATCATCGATGCCGACATTCTGTTCGAGCACAACATCGTGCACAACTTCGGCAAGGCGTGGCGTCGCGTGGCGGCTCCGCGTCCGGCGCTGATGGAAGTCGACCACAACTTGAAGCATCTGTGGATGACGCCCGAAGAGCGCATGCAGGAGGAGGCCGTCTTCTCGCTGCCGTTCTTCAAGAACAAGCCGTACATGCTGTGCTCGGTCAACGACTGCATGGGCCTGGGCGGGGAGATGATGCGCCTCTCGATGCTCATGAGCGGCATGATCGAAGCCGGCCAGGAAGTGCCCTTGGAGTTCATCGGCGCCGCGCTGACGTTCGTGTCGGCGCACGAGGTCGGTCACACGATCGGTCTGCGCCACAACTTCAAGAGCTCGGGTGCGGTGCCCTACGACCAGCTCCACAACAAGGCGACCATCGACCAGATCGGCATGACGGGCTCCGTCATGGACTACCCGACGCCCAACATCGCCGCCAACGCGTCGCAGCAGGGCTACTACTACACGCCCATCGTCGGCACGTACGACATGTGGGCCATCGAGTGGGCCTACAAGCCCGTCGACGGTGCCACGCCCGACGAGCAGAGCAAGGCCCTCGAGGCGATCGCCAAGAAATGCGTCGACAAGGCGCACCTGTACGGCACCGACGAGGACACCTATCCGATGGGTGCGCTCGATCCGCGCAGCAACACCAACGACCTGTCGGACGACCCCATGCGCTGGGCCAACGAGCGCATGTCGATCGTCAACGACCTGCTCATGAAGGACCAGCTCGAGGGCCGCGTCGTCGCCGAGGGCGGCGACTACGTGCCTTTGCGCGCGGCGGTGCAGGCGTTGTTCGTGCAGAAGTACGTGTGCTCGAACATCGCGACCAAGACCATCGGCGGCGCCTACACGGAGCGCGCCCACAAGGGCGACGGCAAGGCTCCCTTCACTCCCATCACGGCGGACGAGCAGCGCAAGGCGCTCCAGTTCGTCGTCGACAACGCGCTCAAGTCGAACGCGTACGCTCTGTCGCCCGACATGCTGAACAAGATGCAGGACGACAAGATGTGGAGCTGGGAGAACAACCTGTTCCAGCAGGGGCGTCGTTTCGACTTCCCGCTGTCGGATTGGGTCGAGGCGATGCAGACGGGCGTGCTGTTCAACGTGATGAACCCGTTCCTGCAGGCGCGCGTGGTCGACAACGCCTACAAGACGGACAATTCGTTCAGGCTGTCCGATTTGTATGCCACGCTGACCAAGTCGATCTGGACCGACAATCTCACGCCCAACGGTCGCACCGCGACGTGGGATCGTAACCTCCAGCGCGTCTATACCGATATGCTGATCCAGCAGATCGTGCAGCCGTACCCGGTGACGCCGCAGGACGCGGTATCGCTGTCGCGGTTGAACCTGACGCGCATCAAGAACGCGGCCCAGTCGGGTCTCCAGCGCAAGGGCCTGGACGACGAGACCAACGCGCACTTGATGGAGACGATCGCCCGCGTGGATCGCGCGTTGACCGCGAGCCGCGAAGCCAACTTCTAGTTTCTCCGCGGACACTGGAGCCGCAAACGAAAACTCCCCCGGTCGATTGACTTCGACCGGGGGAGTTTCGTTTTGGCGCGCAAGCCGGCGGGTTACGCCTTGTGCTTGCGAAGCCCCGGGGGCAGGTCGTTGCGGTGCGCGACGGCCTTCCAAGGCCCGTCGATGCACACGCTCCATTCCCATGCCCCTTTAACCTTGCGATAGAACTGACCCGCGGTGTAGTAGCAGTCGTCGTATCCGGCGACGACGTAGAGGTCCATCTTGTCGTCGTACTCGAGCACGACGCTCTGGTTCCCCTGTTTTTTGCGGTATCCGTGCGCCGGCGCGTGGTCGGGCGGGCCGGGCTCGTCCTGGACGATGACCACGTCGCGCGACGAAGCGCTCTTGGTCGCGACTTTTCCCGAGCATCCGATGACGACGGCGGCCGTCATCAGGGCCAGTGCGATGATCATGAGGGCGCGGATGAGGTACATAACGATCGTCCTCCATTATAAGGAGACCGATCGAGTATTGAGCAAGCGGCGGGCCAGGGAACGATGGGGAATCGCGAGCCGCGACGACGCGCGATGAGGACGATCGGGGCGCGGGCTAGTTCTTCGTACCGCGATAGACGATGGTGCCCGTGCCGACGACGAAGACGGTCGAGCCGGACGCGGCCCACACGTCGGTGTAGCTGCCGAAGGTGCTCGCCTGCGAGCGGATCCACGCCTCGCCGTCGTAGTTGTAGAACGCGTCGTAGAAGGCGTTCTGGTGACGGCCGCCGAGGCCCACGACGAAGATGGCGCTCGAGGACACGCCGAACACCGATTCCAGCGCCGACACGCCGCCGATGGTTTCCGCTTGCCACGACGAGCCGTTGTAACGGAACGAGCTCGATTGCCCGGGCGCGCCCGTTCCCACGGCGACGATGTTCGACGCCGAGGCACCCCAGATGCCGCGCAGCGCGATCGCGTTCAGCGTCGCGTGCTCGCTCCAATTGGCGCCGTCGTAGTGGAGCACGAGGCCGTCGTTGCCGACCGCATACGCGTTCGCAGGTGTTGCGCCCCACACCGCGTGCAGCACCTTCGTCGTCCCGCTCGTCTGCGGATTCCACGTCCCGGCCGCGAGGCGCAGAATAGTTCCGTTGTCGCCGACCGCCCACGCTTCGTCGGCCGATGCCGCCCACACGCCGTTCAATCCTTCCACGGTGCCGCTCGCGGTCGGCGTCCACGCGACGCCGTCGTAGCTCATGATGAGTCCTTCGTCGCCCACCGCGATCGCGTGGGTCGGCGAGGTCCCGGTGATGTCGTTGAGCTGCTGCGGACGTCCGCCCGTCATGAAGCGCCAGCCGGTACCGTCGCGGTGCAGGATCTGCGCGAACGGTCCCACCATGAAGATGTCGTTCGACGCCGTGCCCCAAATGCCGCGGTACACGGAAGTGGCACCGACGTCGCTCAACTCTTTCTTCCACTCGTTGCCGTCGTAACGAACGATGGTGCCGCCGCTGCCGACCGCGATCACGTCGTCGCCCGCGGTCCCCGTGATGCTCTCGAAATTCTGGACCGTGAAGATGTTGTCGGTGAAGCGCGTCCACGTCACCCCGTCGAAGTGGAGCATGACGCCCGCTTCGCCGCACGCGAACATGTCGTTGCTCGCGTTGCCCCAAAGCCCGAGCAGCGCGCGCGAGGTGATGCCGCTCGGGCGCGGCATCGCGGTCCAGTTGGAGACGCCGTCGTACTCCAGAATCGTAGCGCTGTTGCCGACCGCGTACGCCTCGGTCTCCGAGAAGCCGAACACGGCGCGCAGGTTCTCGGCGGTGGCGGTCGTTTGTTGCGACCACGAGAAACCGTCGAAGGTCAGCACGAGGCCGCCGTTGCCGACGGCGAACGCGCGCCCGTCGGATGCGGCCCACACGGCGCGCAGATTCTGCGTCGTCGCGAAGGAGTAGTCCTCCCACGTGGCATTATTGAAGTGCAGGATGACGCCCAGGTTGCCGACCGCCCACACGTCGGTCGAGCCCGAGCCGAAGACCCCGTTCAAATGCTCCGTGGTTCCCGACGTCATCGTCTCGAAGCCCGTGCCGGTGTCGCGCAGGATGAGGCCGTCGCGGCCCACCGCGAACACGGTGCCGTCGGATGCCGCCCAAACCGCGAAGATTTCCACGTTCGTGCCGGTGTCGTGCGCGGACCACAGGGTTCCGTCCCACTCGATGGAGAGCCCGTTCGGCCCGACCGCGCACGCGCCCGTCGGCGTCACCGTCACGCCGTGCAGAACGCCGATCTCGGCCAGTTCGTTCACGAACGAGAACGTCTCCGGCCCGGGCGGATACACCACGCTATCGTCGCAGGCGGCGAGGGCGCCGGCGAGCACGGCAGCGGCCAGGGTTCGATTGAAGGTCGAAGAGCAGTTCATTGGGTCGATGTAGAACTCGGGGGACGAGCAAGGATACGCGCGTTCAGCGTCCGCGGTCAAGGCGGCCCGTAGCGAATCACCAGTCCGCCCGCGACGCCGCCGCCCACCGCGAACAGCTCGACGGCGTCGGAAAAGGCCCCGTACAAGGGCTGCAGGACCGGCGACTCCTCGCCCGACCAGGCGGCGTCGTGGTAGCGCAGCATCGACGCGCCGCCCCCGAACGCGATAATGTCGCCGCCGGGTTCCTGCGCGAGCGCGTACAGATTGCCGGACGTGGGCGACTCGAGCGCTGAGACACCATGCGTATTGAGCACGAAGAGCGAACCCGACTCGCCGACCGCGAGCGCGCGACGAATGGGATCGTCGCCGGGAAGCGCGACGACGTCGCGGATATCGACCGACGATCGCGAGTCCATCTGCTGCCATCCGACGCCGTCGTGTCGAAGCACGACGCCGCGGTCGCCGACCGCGTACGCCTCGCTGTTCGACACACACGCGACCGCGTTCAGATTGTCGAGGATGCGCGGCATGATCACGGTAGTCCATCCCCCGCCCGAACGGCGTTTCAGCTCACCGCCCGACCCCACCACGTACAGCTCGCCGGGGCTCTCGCCGAATCCGTACCACGTCACGATGTCGTTGCGCTCGACCACCCACTGCGAGCCGTCGAAGCGAAGCAGACGCTGCACGCCGCCGGCAAACAACTCGCCGCTCGAGGAACGATACACGCAGTGCAGATCGCGCGCGTCGACGCCTTCGTCGACCTCCCACTGGTCGCCGCGACCGCGCGCGATGTAGCCGTCGTCACCCACCACGATCACCGCCCCCGAGGCTTCGGTACACGCGCCGCGCAGCACCGGCACCGCACCGGTCGCTTCGGAGCGCCACGCGGTGCCATCGTGCACGCGAACGACGCGCGAGCCGCCCACCCAGGTGTCGCCGCCCGCGCGACAGGCGCCGTACAACCAGTGCGTGGTCCCCAGGTCGAGGGAGGACCACGCGCCGTCTTGTAGCAGCAGCGCGGCGCCGTTGGCACCCACCGCGATGGGGTCGCCGCCGCTTGCGAGCACGTGCTGCAACACGCTGCCCGTCGGGCTCGTCATCGCGGACCAGTCGGAACCGTCGTAGTGGAGAATCGTCCCCGCCGTTCCCACCGCGTACACGTCGGTGGGAGCAGTACCGCTCACCGACGCCAGCGTCTCGAGGGTGCCGCTCGTCTGCTCGCTCCAGGCCGCGCCGTCGAAGTGAACGATCAATCCGCCCGGACCGACCGCGAACACGTCGCGCATCGACGAGCCCCAGATCGACAAGAGCGAGCGACGTACGGGAGGCGGCTCGAGCGTCCAGGTCGCGCCGTCGCCCATGAGCAGCGTCCCGAGTTCGCCGACTGCGAGCAGCGTGTCGTCGGACGCAACCCCGACCGAGCGCAGATTCTCGGCGGTGACCTGGGGCGTTTGCGCGAACGCAATGCCGTTGAAGGAATAGGTCGCGCCGCCGTCGCCGACGGCGACGATCGTCCCGCCGGCGGTGCCCGTCACGCACCACACGTCGCGGAACAAATCGACCGGGATCGACGACCAGCGCGTGCCGTTCCAGCGCGCGGCGGTTCCGGCGGGACCGACCGCGAACACACTGTTGGGACCGGCCGCCCACATCGAGTACACGGTGAACGAAGGCGGCAGTGCGCGCCACTGGGACCACTGCGGGGCGCCCGGGTCGGGATCGGGGTCGGGGCCGGTGGATCCGTCGTCGCAGGCGAGTGCGAGGCACGCGAGCGCGGCAATCCGAACGATCGCTGTGGAACAAAGGGGACGCATCTTTTCGATAACCGGGCCTGGGGCGGCGTGGGTGGGATGCATCAATTGTATGGCAGCTCACGTTCCAGGGCAAGTCCTAGATCGGGTACGCGAAACCCGAGAGGCGCTCGCTTTCCTTCCAGAGGCGGCGCTGGATCTCCCTGTCGTACGACTGCGCCGAGGTCCCCAGCGGCTTGCAGTAGCGAAAGTACTTCCCGCTGACCGACACCACCTCGGGCGACGCCGCCAGGTACACCGGTGTCTCGGCGCCGTCTTCGGGCTGCTTGAACCAGCGGCCGATCGCGTGCCACGCGAGCTGCAACACCGACGAGAAGTTGCTCAATAGGTTGGTGTGGATGACACCCGGGTGAAGCACGTTAACGGTTACGCGCGTCCCTTCCAGTCGGCGCGCCAGCTCGTAGGTAAAGAGAACGTTCATTAATTTTGTGTTCGCGTACGCCTGCCAGCCGCGATACGCCTCGGCGAACTGCAAATCGTCGAAGTCGATCACACCGCGCGAGTGCGCGGTCGACGCCACGTTGATCACGCGCGACGGCTCGCTCGCGCGCAATACGTCGAGCAACAGACCCGTCAGCAGGAAGTACGCGAGGTGATTGACGCAGAACTGCATCTCGAGGCCCTCGGGCGTTAGCGTGCGGCGCGACGTGAGAACGGCGGCGTTGTTGATCAGCACGTCGAGACGGGAGTACTTGCGCTGGAATGCCTCCGCGAGCTTGCGAATCGCAGTAGTCGTGGCGAGGTCGGCGATCAGCAAGTCGAGGGAAGCGCCGGGGGTCGCCTTGAGAATCTCGGCGCGCGCCTTGGCGCCGCGCGGCTGGGTGCGGCTGACCATGACGACGTGCGCGCCCAGGGCCGCCAGCCGGGAGGCCGTGGCCAGCCCGATGCCCGAGCTGGCGCCCGTGACCAGCACCGTCTTTCCGTCCATTCGCTCCACGCGAGCATGATACGCTAGCCCTCATGAGCGAAGCCACCGTCAAACCGCGCGCTATCATCCACGTCGACATGGACGCCTTCTACGCGTCGGTCGAGGTGATGGACAACCCCGCGCTCGCGGGCAAGCCCGTGATCGTGGGCGGAACGCGCGAATCGCGCGGCGTGGTGGCGGCGGCCTCGTACGAGGCACGCGTGTTCGGCGTGCGCAGCGCCATGAGCACGGCGCGCGCGGAGCGCCTGTGCCCGCACGGCGTGCACATCGCGCCACGCATGGAGCGCTACGCCGAAGTGTCGCACGACATTCGTTCGATCTTGGACGCGTACACACCGCTCGTCGAGCCCATCTCCATCGACGAAGCGTTCCTCGACGTCACCGCGAGCCAGGCGCTGTTCGGCACCGGGCCCGAAATCGGCCGCGTGATCAAGCAGCGCATCCGCGCCGAAATCGGATTGATCGCGTCGGTGGGAGTCGCACCCAACAAGTATCTCGCCAAGCTCGCGAGCGATCTCGAGAAGCCCGACGGCTTCGTCGTGTTCACACAGGACGAAGCCGAGGCGCGCCTGGCGTTGCTGCCGGCATCGCGGTTGTGGGGAGTGGGGAAGAAGACCGAGGAAGCGCTCGCGCATGCGAACGTACGCACCATTGCGGATGTCGTGCGCGCGCCGGATGCATTGTTGGAGCGCATCGTCGGTTCATACGCGGCGCGCCTAAGGCTCCTCGCGCGCGGCATCGACGACCGCCCCGTGGTCCCCGACGCCGACGCGAAGTCGATCGGGGCGGAGAACACCTTCGCGCGTGACATCGCCGACGCCGACGCGCTGCGCGCGGAACTGGACGTGCTAGCGGAACGAGTCGCGCGCCGCGCGCGCGCCGACGATGTGGTCGGCTTCACCGTGAACTTGAAAGCGCGCTACGCCGACTTCACGACCGTGACGCGGGCAAAGACGCTCCCCGACGCGACCTCGGACTCGGTGGTGATTCGAGACGCGGCGAGAGAGCTGCTGGAGAAGCGTTTGGGGCGCGAGGGGCGAGCGCTGCGCCTGCTGGGCGTTTCGCTTTCGAATCTCGCGCACGCGGAGGAGGTAACGCGCGACTTGTTCGACGCGGCGCGCACGAACACGTCACGCAATCGCACGCTGGACGCCGTGATGGACGCCCTGCGCGGGCGCTTCGGCGCGAACGCAGTGCGACGGGGAACGAAACGGGGCGTCAGCGGTGGTAGCGAATGACTCCGCCCTCGGAGGCGGCGATGAGTTCGTGACCGGGCGCGCCCCACACCGAGCGCACGATGCTGGTCGTTACGCGAGGCAGGTAGGACCAATTCCGCCCGTCGAAGTGGAGCACGTCGCCGCGCCCCTGCCCCAGAAACAGGTCTCGGTCCGACGTTCCCCAGATCGAGAAGTTGGCGCCGCGCGTGTAGCCGATGAACACGGGCGTCCAGGTGCGGCCGTCGAAGCGGCAGATCTCGGTCGAGTTCGAGCCCGCGGCGAATATGTTGTTGGGGCCGAAGCCGAACATGTCGAGGATGTGCCAGCCGACGGGCGACGGGAACGGCTTCCATTCGCGGCCGTCGTAGCGCATCAACGCGCCGCTCTCACCGCCTGCGAACGCGCCGCCCTCCCAGGCATAGACGGCGAACAAGGCGTAACTGGTTCCGGATTCCATCCGCTGCCACGAGCTGCCGTCGTGCCGGACGATCGCGCCGTTGTATCCGACCGCGAATACCTCGCTCTCGTTTCCCCATACCGTGGTGAGATCCAGGCCGGCGCCGCCACTGACCGCCGTCCACGACGCACCGTCGTAGTGGAGAATCAGTGACGAGCCCACGGCGTAGAGCTCGTCGCCGCTTCGGCCCCAGATCGAGTACGCACGCTGCGAGGTCAAGTCCTGCTTCCTGAGGTCGATCCACGCGCCCTCGTGATAACGGTACGCGCGACTGCCGATCAGAAAGACGCCGTCTTCCTCGGAACCCCAGAGGTCCATGAAGTCGTAGCCCGAGAGGCCGGGATCGCCGAGCAACGGCTTGGCATCGCTGCCTTCTATCTCCCAAACGACGTTGTAGCCGCCCGCCAGGAGGCGGTGGCTCGATCGATCCCCCCACACGACGTTCACGTGCTGGTAGACGTCGGCGGCGCTGGACCACTCGATTCCGTCGTAGCGATAGATCGACGCGTAGGAGACGTCGGATTCGCCGGAGCAGTACACTTCAACGGCGGATCGCCCGTAGATGCGAGGCGACCACACCGGAGTTCCGAGGTCGACGGGGGTCAATTGAACGCCGTCGTACGTGAACAACGAATCGTAGGTAGCCATATACAACGGACCGTCGGGAGCTTTCCAGATCGATTGGAACGCGCGCCGCGAGTCGGTGCGTGACGCACTCCAGTCCACGCCGTCGTAGTGCCCGACCCATCCGTTGTACCCCGCGATGTAGACGTCATCGGGATTCCCGCCCGACACCAAGCGCCACGGATCCCCATTGTCGACCTTGAGGCTATCGACGAACCAGCCAGCCCCGTCGTAGTGGTACAGACGGTTGTTTCCCCCTCCCACAACGAAGATCTCGCCGTTGGGGGCGCCCCAAATGTCCTCGACTTGTGCGGGGCGCGCGATGCGATGCCATTGCGAGCCGTCGTATCGGTGCATGTCGGATTCTCCCACGGCGTAGAGATCGCCGTTATCGGCGCCCCAGGTCGTGAGAAGACCGTCGTCCGCGTTCGGCAGCGCGATGACCTCCCACGCGGTTCCGTCGTAGCGCATGATCGAGTTCCCCGACGCGTATACGTCGCCCGACGGCGTTCCCCAGAGTGATCGAATCGGGGAGCCGAAGAAGTCCATCGAGGCCTGGTAGGTGGTCGCGTTCGTGCCCCCGCCGCCGGGTCCGACCGGGTCGTCGGAGCACGAAGCGAACACAAGCGCCGCGGAGATCGCGGCGATGACGTGGCGGGTATGAGTCACGATAATCGTAGCAATCATAACGGATTTGCGGCCTCGGAGCCAGCGGCGCGCGGCCGCTCAGCCGGCGTTCTTTTCCCGCTCGTCGAAGGCCTTCGTCTCGCGCTCGAGGTCGCGTGTCGCGGACTCCAGCTGCTCGTAGGCGGCGTCGATCTTGGGACCGACCTCGCGGCTCTTCTTCGACAGCTCCGCGATCGCGTTCGCGTCGCCGGAGGCCGACGCCTCGCTCAAGAGACGAAACGTCTCGTCGCGCTCGCGCTCCAGCGACTCGATGCGCGCCTCGACCTCGGCGACCCGCCTCTCGAGCGGCGCCAGCTTGCGCGAGCGTTCCTGAATCCACTTCGCGCGCGCCTGGCGGTTCGCCTTGCGATCCACCGGCGCCGGTGGGTGCGGCGCCGGCGCGGACTTTGCGGCCGGAGCGGGCGCCAACTTCGCGGCCGCGCTCGGCTTGGTGAGCTTCTCGTCCATCTCCCAGCCGACGGTGTCCAGGAAGTCCTGGTAGCTTCCGTCGAAAACGCGCACGCGCCCGCGGTCGAATACGACGAAGTGGGTCGCGAGCGTGTGCAGAAACATCTCGTTGTGGGTGACGATCACGGCCGCACCCTCGAAGGCGTCGATCGCGGCCAGCAGCGAATCGCACGAGTCCATGTCGAGGTGGTTGGTGGGCTCGTCGAGCAGCAAGAGATTGCAGGGCGTGACGATCAACTTCCCGAGGGTGACGCGGCTGCGTTCGCCGCCGGAAAGCACGGCGATCTTCTTGAGCGCGTTGTCCCCCTCGAACATCATCGCGCCCGCGACGTCGCGCGCGACTTGCGGCGGCATCATGGGCACGGTGGATTGAATCTCCTCGGCCACGGTGGCGCGTTCGTCCAGGCGCGCCACGTTGGTTTGCGCGAAGTAGCCGGACACGGTGCGCGGATGGTTCGTGATCGCCCCCGCGCGCGGCGCCAGCTCCCCCGCGAGCATGCGCAGGAGCGTCGACTTGCCGCGCCCGTTGGGACCGATGACGCAGACGCGGTCGCGGTCGTGGATCTCGAAGCGCAGGTCGGAGATGAGCGGAGGGCCGTCGTCGTAGCCGAACGACACGTGGTCGACCTTCATCATTACTTTGGCCGGGAACGCCTGGGCGCGAAACGAGAACTCGAGGGTCTGCAGATGCTCGAGCTTGTCGAGCCGCTCGTGCTTGGCCAGCATCTTGATGCGCGATTGCACGCGCGTCGCCATCGTGTTCTTGGCGCGAAATCGCTCGATGAAGCGCTCGACGTCCCTGCGCTTGCGGTCTTCGTTGAGGCGCGTCTTCTCGTAGACTTCTTCTTCCTGCAGGATCTGCGCGTACAACTTGCCGGTGTCGCCCGCGATCTTCTTCGCGCGGCGGCGATGGATGGCCACCGTGTGGGTGACGACCTTGTCCATGAACGAGCGATCGTGCGTGATCAGCACCAGCTCCGACTTCCATTCGTTCAGGAAGCGCTCGAGCCAGCGAATCGAGACCACGTCCAGGTAGTTGGTGGGCTCGTCGAGGAGCAGGAGGTCGGGCTCGGACACCAACACCTTCGCAAGATTCAGGCGCACCTGGAAGCCGCCCGAGAACAGCTCGGGCGCGCGCGCGAGATCGTCTTCGCCGAAGCCCAAGCCGAAGAGGATCTGCTCGGCGCGCCAGAGGTCGTCGCGGTGGTCGGGCGGGAGGCCGAGGGCCGCTTCGTCGAGCAGCGTGGGCTGGGTGAAGCGAATGTGCTGGTCGAGGTGACCGACGCGGTATCGCTTCGGAATCACGATGTCGCCCGAGTCCGGCGTGACCTCGCCGAGCAGCATGCGGAACACGGTGGTCTTGCCGTGGCCGTTGCGGCCCACCAGCCCCACGCGCTCGCGACGGTTCACGGAGAACGACAGGTCGTCGAAGAGGCGCTGGGCGCCGAAAGACTTGGTGACTTTGTTGAATTGGATCACGGTGCGCGCATCACTCGAGTCGCATCAGGACGGCGCCGGCGGCGCGGCGCTCGACCCAGTCGGCCATGACGTATCCGTTTTGCTTCAACCGCGCGATGAGCTCTGCGCTCTCGGCGCCGTGCACGTGCGAGAACACGACCCAGAACTCCTGCGGGCGCCCGCCGATGGTCTTGGAGAGCGACTGGATCTTCTCGGCGGGAGTACGCAGTGAGCGCAGCCAGCGTCCATAATAGATGTTTCCACTCTTGCAGAAATCCGGCGGATTCTCCTCGTGCCAGCAGGCCAGATTCCACGCCGGCGGGAGCTCGGCACGCGTATCGGGGTAGCGCTGCGCGTAGTACGCGAACGCGGGCCCGGCGCCGTAGAAGACGTACGTCGGCTGCGACCGCGACCCCTTGTCGTGCCAGTAATCGACGACGGGCCGCATGTCCTCGGTCTCGGGCCACTGCACGGCGCGCCCCGGATCGATGGCGTCGCGCACGGTCCGGTTGGGCAGCGACACCACGCCGCTCGTGACCAACGCGGCGAACGCGAGCGCGCCGACGAGCTTGAGAACTCGATGGCCTATCTCCGCGGTGAATCCCACCGCCGCGAGTACGATCGCAAACGGGCACAGGATCAGTCCCCAGCGAAAACCGAACGGGAAGACCTCGAGTAGGCACGCGACACCGTACGCGGTCCACGCCGCCGCGAACCACAGCGTCCAGCGCGGACGCACGCGCAGAGCCAGTGCCAGCAGCGCCAGCGTGGAGAGCACCGGAATCCAGTTCGGCACGCGCGTGTACGGCCAGCTCGCGAAGTGGAAACCGAACAAGTTGGAGAGCCATCGCCACACCAGCGCGATTCCTTCCGGACGCTGCTGCGGATACTCGGCAAGCACGGCGCGCGTGTCGAGGACGCGCGCGAGCTGGTCCGGCAGAACCGCCCACAGGACAGGAGCCGTCACGGCGAGGTAGAGTCCCAGCGCGAGCGAGAGCCGGCGTAGGAGCGCGCGGTCACGTCGCACCAGGGCTTCGACCACGGCGCAACCGAACGGCACCACAACGGCGAACACGGACGCGTAGTAGGCGATCGTGGCGAGAAAGGCCGCCGCCGCCCAGCCGATCACCCATCTGCGACCGGCCTCGTTCCACAATCCGTGCAGCGCGACCAGGCTCCACGACACCGTGCCCATCAACAGCGCGTACTGACCGACGTCCTGCGCGTAGCGAATGTCAGGCGGGTTGACGGCGGCCAGGACGCCGGCCGCGACCGCGGCGGAGAAACCGCCCAGGCGATGCCCCAGCACCATGACGCCCGCGACGCCTGCCATGCTCGTCAACACCGACAGCATGCGCAGCCACGCCTCGTTCGTTCCGAGCTTCATCCAGAAATGCAGCAGAAAGGCGAACAGCGGTGGATCGCCCGATCCCACGCTGACGAAGTGCGCGAGCTGCGACAGGGGTGCTGTGGCCACCCAGTATTCGGCGGCCTCGTCGAACCAAAGCGAACGCGCGCCCAGGTCCCACAATCGCAGCGCGAGCGCCAGAACGAAGATCGCGGCGAACCACGTGCGTTCGCGCGGAGACGCGGACAATCGAGGAATGGAACGCATGAACCGGTCAGTCGCTCGCGGTCTGGATGCGGCGCACCACGGCCGTCACCATGCGGCGCGGGAACAGACGGACCGTGAACGCCATGACGTTGTTCAACACGCCTGGAACCACGACCGCCTTGCCTTTCATCATGCCCGCGTAGCCCGCGCGCACGACCACGTCCGGGTCGACGCGCATCATGAGTTTCAGCCCGCGCACCTTGCCGACGTTGGCGCGCTTCTGAAACTCGGTGGGTGTGGGGCCGGGGCACAGCGCGGTGGCGGTGACGCCGGTACCGCGCAATTCGTTCGCGATCGCCTCGGTGAACGAAAGCACGAAGGCTTTGGTCGCGTAGTACACCGACTGCAACGGCCCGGGCTGGAAGCCCGCGGTCGACGCGACGTTGAGAATGCGACCGCGTTTGCGCGCCACCATGTCACGCACGAACAGCTTGGTCAAGTGAACGACGGCGGTGATGTTGACCTGGATCATGTCGAGCTCGGTCTGCAAGTCGGACTGATGAAACAGGCCGTACATACCGAAGCCCGCATTGTTGACGAGGACGTCGATCTCCAGGCCGGCCGAGCGCGCGTCGTCGTAGATGGCAACCGGCGCGCGCGGGTCGCCGAGATCCTGGACCACGATGCGCACGGTGACACCGTGCAGTCCTTCGATCTCCTTCTTGAGCGCATCGAGCCGGTCGGCGCTGCGCGCGGTGAGCACCAGGTCGTGGCCCTCGGAGGCCAGGAGACGCGCGAACTCGGCGCCGAGTCCCATCGACGCTCCCGTGACGAGTGCAACCGGCCGCATCACGCCTCCAGCGCGCGCTTCAAATCGTCGATCAGGTCCTCGGTGGCTTCGATTCCAACCGACATGCGCACGAGTCCGTCGCTGATACCGATGCGGGCGCGTTCCTCGGGCGACAGCAGCCGGTGCGATGTCTTGGCCGGGATCGTCATGAGGGAGTCGACGCCGCCCAGGCTGGGCGCAACCACGGGCAGATCGACGCGTTCGAGCAAGCGATCGGCCGCGCGCGCACCGCCCTCCATGTGGAAGCTCAGCATGCCGCCGAAGCCGTCGAAGAATTCCGCGGCGCGCGCGTGGTGTTCGTTGCCGATGAGCCCCGGATAGTTGACGCTCGCGACGGCCGGGTGCTCGTCGAGGAAGCGCGCGATGGCCAATGCGCTCACATTCTGGTGGCGCACGCGCAGCGCCAGCGTTTTCACGCCGCGGTGCAAGAGGTAGCACGCGTGCGGGTCGAGCGACCCGCCCAGGTGATTCAGGTTCAAGCGCACCTGCTCGACCAGGTCGGCGCGGCCGATCACCGCGCCCGCCACGAGGTCGTTGTGACCGTTCATGTACTTGGTGCAGCTGTGCAGCGACAGATCGAAGCCCCACTCGGCGGGGCGGAAATTCATCGGGCTCGCGAAGGTGTTGTCGATCATGGACACCAGCCCGTGCTGCTTGGCGAAGTCGACCGCGGCCGCGAGATCGCTGACGCTCATGACGGGGTTGGCGATGGCTTCGACGTAGATCGCGCGCGTCGTGGAGCGCAGCTTCGCCTTCCACGAATCCGGGTCGGCGCCGTCGATGATGTCGTACGAGATGCCGTAGCGCGCGAACTCGTGCGCCACGAACGAATGCGTGCCTCCGTAGGTGCAATCCTGAATGAGCAGATGGTCGCCATTCTTGAGCACGGTCAAGAGCGCGGTGGTGATCGCGGCCATTCCGCTCGCGGTGACGATCGCCGCCTCGGCGTTCTCGAGTGCCGCCAGCTTCGCGCCCAACACGGTGTGGTTGGGCACGTTGTTCAGTCGAATGTAGCGAAGGTCGTGGTAGCCCGCGTCGCCGTCGCTGCGCGTCTCGAACATCGCGGTCTGAAAGATGGGCATCGCAACCGCGCCGAGGAGGCGCGGATGGGGTTCGCCGGCGTGGACGAGCTTGGTCTCGATATGGGCGAAGGTTCGTTCCATGGTGGCTCCTTGGTAAGGCTCCCGATCCGTCGCAGACGCGCCGGCGGACTTTTCTCGTGAGAGTGGAAGGCTATACAATACGGGGCCCGCGCGAGGTTGACAAGGCCGTGCGCGTGCACCCATGACGCTGCCCCTACGACCCTATCGATTCGAAGCGACCGACGGCCGCGCCGTCGACGCCGAGCTCGGCTCCCTCGAGGTGCCGATGAACCGCGCCGCGCCGACGAGCACCCGGGTCCGGCTCGCCTTCGTGCGACTCCCGGGCACCGGAGACCGGTCGCGCCCGCCCATCGTGTTCCTGAACGGCGGGCCGGGGCTGTCCGGGATTCGGTTCGGGCGCGGGCGTTTCTTCGGGCTGTTCGATATCCTGCGCGCAGCGGGGGACGTGATCCTGCTCGACCAGCGCGGATCGGGTTCATCGATGCCCTCACTCGCGTGCGCCGAGCCGCTGGTACTCCCGTTCGAGAACGCGCTGGCGCGCGACGAGGTGCTGCGCGCGGTGATCGATTCGACGCGCCGCTGCGCGGAGCATCTCTCGCGAAGCGGCGTCGATCTCGCGGGGTTCAACACCGAGGAGAGCGCCGAGGACATTGCCGACCTCGCGCGGGCGCTGGGGGCGCCGAAGGTTTCGTTGCTGGGGTGGAGCTACGGGACGCACCTCGCGATGGCGGTCCTTCGCCGCCACGAAGATCTGGTCGCGCGCGCGGTGCTGGCCGGACCCGAAGGACCCGATCACACGTTCAAGCTTCCGTCCCGCATCCAGCGCCAGCTCGAAATGGTCGCCGAACGAGTGCGCGCCCAAATGCCGCATACCCCGGACTTCGTGGATACGGTGCAGCGCGTACTGGCGAGAGCGGAGCGCGAGCCCGGGCGCGTCGGCCGCTTCGAACTGGAATGGATCACGGCCGAAGGCATCGCGGACCCGCGCATGCTCGCACGCCTGCCGCGCTGGTATCGCGCCATGGCGCGCGGCGACTTCGACGACGTCGCGCGCGACGCGCTCTTGCGTTCGTATTTCGAGGAACTGCGCACCGGACTCAACCGGACGCTGGTGGGCACGTGTATGGACTGCGCCTCGGGCGCATCGCCCGAGCGGTGGCGCCGCATCGAGCAGGATGCGCGCGCCGCGCTGCTGGGCCGAACCATCGATTTTCCGCTTCCCGACGCGTGCGAGGCGATCGGCCGCCCCGACCTCGCCGACGCGTTTCGCGCGCCGTTGCGCACACGCGTGGAGACGCTGTTCATCACGGGCACGCTGGATGCGCGCACGCCCGCCGACAACGTCGCGGATCTCATGCCCGGGTTCTCGAATGCGCGGCACCTCGTAATCGAGGACGCGGGGCACGCCGAACTTCTGCTTCCAGTCGATGTCCAGCGCACGATCGCGCGCTTTCTACAACGCGGTGACGTCGAAACGGAGCGAGCGCGCGCCGAGGTGCCGCTTCGCTTCGAGCCCGCAAAGCCGGTGCTCCTCTTCGACGGTGCGTGCGCATTCTGCCGCCGCCGAGTGGACGGATTGCGCGCGCGCGTCGGCGATGCGGTCGCGTTCGAGCCCTATCAACGCGCGAGCTGGTCCGGCATTCCGGAAGCGGATCTCGCACGCGAGGTGCATTTCGTGGATGGAAACGGAGAAGTGTCGAAAGGCGCGGAGGCGATCCTGCGCGCGCGCGCCGCCGCCCGTCGCGGCTCCGCGCTCCTATGGATGTATCGACGGCTGCCGGGTTTCGCCGCAATCAGCGAGGCGGTGTACGCCTGGGTCGCGCGGCGCCGCGGGCGTCTCGGCTGAAAAGAGCGAATCGCCGCTCGCGCGTTGCTGCGCGGGCGGCGATTCAGCT
The DNA here is from genome assembly GCA_022615275.1 of Candidatus Latescibacterota bacterium. GTDB lineage: Bacteria > Krumholzibacteriota > Krumholzibacteriia > WVZY01 > JAKEHA01 > JAKEHA01. The sequence continues at coordinate 598 of JAKEHA010000150.1, read as the reverse complement.
TGGGGGCGCTGTCTCGCGGATGCCCGATCGCGACGCGCCCACCGGTACCTCGATCACGTTACATCGTCGGGCTGCCGTTCTTCCGCTGTTGCGATTCCCACTCGCGCTTGTCCAGCGACCCGGCGACGAGCAAGCCGATCCCGATGAAGAGCGGGATCAATCCCCACACGCCACCGTCCGAAAACCCGTCTTCGGCGGACAACGCGATGGTCAGTGCCAGGCCGATGCCCGTCATCACGAGACCGTTGGTGCGGCGGCCCGAATACTTGGGGCGCTCGGGCTCGGCGATCGGGCCCGGAATTGGGAGCCCCTTTTCCATCGCGATGATGCGCTCGCGATGCTCGAGCTCTTTGCGGCGGCCGCCCACGACCACCGCGGTCACCGCGATCAGGACGCCGCCCAGTACGGCGATGATGGGGATGAAAATGGCGACCAACTCTGCGTCGATCCAGCCGAAGATAGGCATATCCATATCCTTTCGCCTTCCCTCTGGTAAGTATCTATTCTGCTACGGGTTGGGCTGGCTTGGAGCGGGCCCGAACTCGTCCGTTCACTCGCTTTGACCGCCCCCCGGCCCCGCGCGTTTCAAGAAAGTTTT
>JAKEHA010000149.1 GCA_022615275.1 Candidatus Latescibacterota bacterium | reverse complement strand
GGCGTGGTGCCGCCGGGGACGTCGATGGTCGTCGCGGTGACCTTCGACGCCGAGGGACTGTACGGCGGCGACTACAACGCCAATCTGTTGATCGAGAACAACGACCCGCTGAATCCGGAAGTGCTAGCCTCGTCCCACTTGCACGTCACCGGGGCCCCCGACATCCAGGTGACGCCGCTCGCTTTGGACTACGGACCGGTGTTCATCGGCGCGGTGTCGAACCAGGCACTCGAGATCAGGAACACCGGTACCGACGTGCTGACGGTGTCGAGCATCGTGACCACGCACGGGGACTACACGACCAGCGCGGCCAACGCCGTCGTTGCGCCGGGGACGAGTCAGGTGATCACCGTTTCGTATGCACCGACGGCGACCGGAATCAACAACGCCACGCTGACTCTCACGAGCGACGACCCCGACGAAGCGATCATCGACGTCGCTCTCGCCGGCGAGGGGTTGGAGCCGCCGGTGATCTCGGTGACGCCGTTGTCCATGTCGGAGGACCTGTTCACGGGCGGGTCGGCGACACAGACGCTCACCATCGACAACTCGGCCGGTGGATCGTCCCTGATTTGGAGCGCCGCGCCCGCCTTCCCGGACAACACGAGCAGTGTGGTGGAAGCGAGTGTGGTCTTCGGCGCCGGCGAGATCGTCGACGTCGTGAAGGACCCGAAGCGGAGCGCATCGGCGCCACGGCCCGATCGGAGCGCCGTGGTCGAGTTCGGACCGCGCGCGACGACGCCGCGTGAGACAAACGCGGAGCCGGTGATCGCGGCGGCGCAGACCAGCCTGGAAGACATTCTCGCGAACCTGGACGAGAACTTTGCGTCGGTGAATTCGCTGGTCCCGAATCGCTTCGACTTCACCGAAGGCGAGACGGGCAACATGTTCATCGACGGCGGCAACGACATGTACGACGGCGGGAACATGCTGGGGACGAACCTCGGCGGGCCCGTCATGTACTCCAACGGCGTCGTCGCTCCGAGCACTATTTTCGGTCCGCTCGGGCGCTACTTCACGCGCAAGTACCCGGGGCTGTTCGTGATGGTGGCCGACATGTCCGGGATCGAGTACTTCGAGATCTTCGGGAACCTGGGTGCGGACGGCGGGGGCAACGTCGACGGCGCCATCCTGGCCGGCGACGTCTCCGGCATACCGTTCCAAGGCTTCGTCAAGCGCGTGTACAACGCCTTTGATCCGTCGGTGAACCAGTTGATCCTGGTCGAAGAGAATCCGAGCGCGGGCCACGAGTTCGCCACCAACACCGACGACAAATACCATCGCGCGTTCGGGCTCTCGCAGAGCGTCCGCGTGTACTACGCGCTCTACGCCTCCGCCAACGGCGGATACATCGACAACGCGGCCACCCTCGCCATCATGGAGGCGTTCTTGAACGCCCTCGGGCTGGCGCCGGGGTGGGTGAGCATCGAGCCCGACCAGGGCACGGTGCCCGCGGGATCGAGCGCCGACATCCAAGTCACGTTCGACGCGACCGGGCTCAACGGCGGCGACTACGACGCCAACATCCTGGTCGCGAACAACGACCCGCTCAATCCGGAAGTGGTCGTGACCACGCACATGCACGTCACGGGCGCTCCCGACATCGTGGTAGCTCCCACGGCGCTCGATTTCGGACAGCTGTTCATCGGCGCTACCGCCGACCGGCTGGTCGACATCATGAACGAGGGCACCGACGTGCTGACGATAAGCAGCATTGCCGCCAACCATCCCGACTACTCGGTGAGCGCGGCCAACGCGGTCTTGCCGCCGGGCGCGAGCGTGACGGTGACCGTGACGTACGCGCCCACCACGGCCGCCGTGCACAACGCGGTCCTGACCGTCGCGAGCGACGACCCCGACGAAGGCTCGCTGCCCGTGACACTCACGGGCGAGGGGCTGGTGCCGCCGGTCATCGCGGTCACGCCGACGTCGATCTCCGACGACCTGTTCTCGGGAGCGGTCGTACAACACACGCTGAATATCGACAACTCGGCGGGTGGGTCGAACCTGTTCTGGACCGCGACCGCGGCGGATGCCGGCGACACGAGCAGCGTCGTCGAAGCGAGTCCGGTCTTCGGATCGGGCGCAGTCGCCAGCCTGAAGAAGCCGGCCCGGCCGATGATATCGGCGGCGCAGCCGAGTCCGAGCGAGACGTTCGCATTCACGTCGCGCGCGGCCGCCGCGGAGCCGGCGGCGGCGGCGGTCAGCCTCGAGACGGTTCTCGCGAGCCTGAACTCGCAATTCGGATCCGTTACGTCCCTGATTCCGGATCGATTCGACTTCACCGAAGGCGAGACCGGGAACAACATCATGGACGGCGGCAACGACATGTACGACGGCGGGAACTTCCTGGCGACGAATATCCTCGCGGGGCTCTCGTACTCGGACAACGCGATCGTCGCGAGCGCCGCGTTCGGGCCCGATGGCCGCTACTTCACGCGGAAGTACCCAGGGTTGTTCGTCATGGTGGCCGACATGAGCAGTGTCGATTATTTCCATATCTACGGCAACCTGGGGGCCGACGGCAGTGGCAACGTCGACGGCGCGGTGCTCTCGGCCGAAGTGTCGGGAGTCCCGTTCCAGGGTTTCGTCAAGCGCGTGTACAACGCCTTCGACCCCTCCGTGAACCACTTGATACTGGTCGAGGAGAATCCAGCGGCGAGCCACTCGTTCTCCACCTTCACGGACGACGACTACCACGTGGCTTTTGGTCTCTCGAGCAGCCGTCGGATCTACTACCTGCTGTACGCATCCAACACCGGCGGCTACATCGACAACGAGGCGACCCTGGCCATCATGGAGGCGTTCCTGGGCTCGATCGGGATGGCGCCGGAGTGGATCAGCCTGACGCCCACGTCGGGGACGGTCCCGGCGGGAACGAACGCGAACGTCCAAGTCACCCTGGACGCCACCGCGCTCGTCGGGGGCGACTACAACGCGAACATCCAGGTCGTGAGCAACGACCCGGTGACCCCCGAAGTCGTGGTGCCGGTACACATGCGCGTGACCGGTGCCCCCGACATCGCCGTATCGCCGACGTTCATCCCCTTCGGGCTCGTATTCGTGGGGGCGACCGCGCACGCTCCGCTGATGGTGGCCAACAACGGCACCGACGTGCTGAACGTGAGCAACATCGCCGTGAGTCCGCAATTCGCGACCGACCTCACCACCTTCGCGGTGGCACCGGGCGCCAGCCAGATTGTGACGGTGAGCTTCTCGCCCAACGCCCTGGGTCTGCAGTTCGGGACCTTGACGATCTCGAGCGACGACCCGGACGAGGGTACCTTCGCGATGTACGTGTTCGGCGAAGGAGTCGAGCCGCCGATCGTGGCACTCTCGACGGCGAGTCTCTCCGACGATCTCGTGGAAGGCGAGGTCGACACCCAAGTCCTGACGGTGTCCAACGTCGGTGCGAATACGCTGGACTTCAGCGTCTCCATCGAGCCGGGCGAAGCGCTCGT
>JAKEHA010000019.1 GCA_022615275.1 Candidatus Latescibacterota bacterium | reverse complement strand
GCGCACGCGAAGGTGGCCCGCAAACACGGCGCCCTGGTCGCGGTCGACGCCATCACCAGCGCAGGGGCGCATCACGTTTGCACGGACACGTGGGATCTGGACGCGGTGGTCGGGGGATCGCAGAAGGGTGTCATGATTCCGCCCGGCCTGGGATACGTGGCGCTCTCGCAGCGCGCGGTCGCCAAGATGCGCGCGGGTCGTCACGCGGTGTACTACTTTGATTTGCTCAAGGCCGTGACCTCGGCCGAAAAGGGCGATACGCCCTACACGCCTGCGATAACGCTCGTGCTGGCGCTCAAGCGCGCGCTGGAGATGATGCGCGAGGAAGGTCTGGAGAACGTGATCGCGCGCCACGACGCCAACGCGAGTGCCGTGCGCGCGGCAGTCAAGGCGATGGGCATGGAATTGCTGGCGGCGGTCCCTTCGAACGCGGCCACCGCGGTGGTCACGCCCGGCGATTCCGCGGGGAAGATCACCAAGCACATCGAGAAGCGCTACGGCGTAAAGATCGCGGGCGGTCAAGGCTCGCTCAAGGGCAAGATCGTGCGCATCGGTCACCTCGGCTATTACGACGAGAGCGACATGTACACGGTGGTCTCGGCGTTCGAAGCCACCCTCAACGACCTCGGATTGACCAAGACCTTCGGCGCCGGTGTCGCGGCGCTGCGGAACTCGTATCAGGCGCGGGGCGCGCAGTGAGCCGCGTCCTCCTCGCCGACGGAATCGCGACCGACGCGGTCCGCGTGCTGGGGTCGTTTGGAATCGAGACGGTGTCGATGGGCACGCCCTCGCCGCCGGAGTTGCTCGAGATCATTTCCGAGTTCGACGCCATCGTGGTGCGAAGTCCGACCCGTGTCAGCGCGGAGGTGATCGAGCGCGGGACCAAGCTCCGGTTCATCGGACGGGCGGGCGTGGGCGTCGACAACATCGACGTCGAGGCCGCCACGCGCCGCGGCATCGTCGTGATGAACTCGCCGCGCAGCAATACCATTTCCACGGCCGAACACACGCTGGCGCTGATGCTCGCGGTCGCGCGCGAGGTCCCGCGAGCGCACGCCGCGGTGACGAGCGGCACCTGGGAGCGCGATTCGTTTCGTGGCGTCGAGCTGTGTGGCAAGACCCTGGGCGTGATCGGGTTGGGACGCGTGGGGCGCGAGGTCGCCAAGCGCGCGGCGGCCTTCGGGATGACGGTGCTGGGTCACGACCCGCTGGTCGGAGAAGACGAGGCACGCGCGGCGGGCGCGCGCTGGGTGGCGCTCCCGGAACTCTACGGAGAGAGCGATTGGGTGACCCTGCACGTGCCGCTCTCGGACTCGACGCGACGCATGCTCGACGCGCGCGCCATCGCGTCCCTGAAGAAGGGGGTCGTCGTCGTCAACTGCGCGCGCGGCGGCCTCGTGGATGAGAACGCGCTGGCGGACGCGCTGGATTCCGGGCACGTCGCGGCGGTCGCGTTCGACGTATTCGAGAAGGAGCCGCCGGGCAAGACCCGCCTCTTCGCGCACCCGCGCTCCGTCTTCGCGCCGCATCTCGGCGCGGCCACCATCGATGCCCAGCGCCGTGTGGCCACCGACGTCGCGGAATCGATCGGGCTGGCGCTCACGCGCGGAGAGATTCGCGACGCCGTGAACACGCCGTGAACGCGCCGCGCCGGACGAGTTGACCGCTGCCGGCCCGCCTTTTATAATGACGGGCCGAAGCCTGCCGGACACGCCGCGCAGGCTCGAATGCCACCGCCTCCGCACTGGGGCGGATTTTTCTGTGTGCGCGTAGCACGCGCAAGGAGTAAGCGAATGCCGGTCACGTTGGTCGTGGGCGGACAGTGGGGCGACGAAGGTAAGGCCAAGATCATCGACTATCTGGCCCGCGACGTCGACTTCGTCGTGCGGTACCAAGGCGGCGCGAACGCCGGCCACACGGTCGTGGTGGGCACGGAGAAGTTCGCGTTCCACCAGGTGCCGTCCGGGATTCTCTATCCCAAGGTGACGTGCGTGCTGGGCGGCGGCATGGTGATCGACCCGCTGGCACTGGTGGCCGAGATCGACGGGATCGTGGTGCGCGGCGTCGACGTGCGCGGACGCATCCTGGTCAGCTCGCAGGCCCACTTGGTGATGCCGTACCACGTCATGCTCGACTGCGATTCCGAGGACCGGCGCGCGCAGGGTGCCATCGGGACGACGCGCAAGGGAATCGCCCCCGCCTACGCGGACAAGGCGCGCCGCGAAGGCATCCGCATGGCCGATCTCATGCGCACGCCCGCGCGCCTGCGCGACCTCGTCGCGGATCACGTGCGAGAGAACAACAAGATCCTCAAGGCGCGCGGAATGAAGCCGCTCTCGCCGACCAAAGTCGCAAAGGGCATCCTCGCCGCCCGCGCGCGCTTGATGCCGCTCATCGCGGACACGCGGCCGGTGCTGTGGGACGCGGTCGCGGTGGGCAGGCGCGTGTTGTGCGAGGGCGCCCAGGGTTCGCTGCTCGACATCGACCACGGGACGTATCCGTACGTCACCTCGTCGTCGTGTACCGCGGGCGGAGCGGCGATCGGAACCGGTTTGCCGCCGTCCGCCTTCGAACGCATCGTGGGCATCTACAAGGCCTACTGCACGCGTGTGGGCAACGGGCCGTTCCCGACCGAAGAGAAGGGCGAAGTGGGCAAGCGGCTGCGCGAGCTCGGGCACGAGTACGGCACCACCACCGGCCGAGCGCGCCGGTGTGGCTGGTTCGACGCCGTGGCCGCGCGCACGGTGGTCAAGATCAACGGCATGACGGACATCGCGCTCACCAAGCTCGACGTGCTGGACACCTTTGCAAGCGTCAAGGTGTGCCACGCGTACCGCATCGGCCAGCGCACGCTGGATGTGTTTCCCGCCGACGCGCGCGACGTCGAGTCGGTGGTGCCGACCTACGAGACGCGCCCGGGTTGGAAGGAAGCGACCACGGGACGGCGCATCGAAGACCTGCCGCGGTCGGCGGTCGACTACATTCGCCACCTGGAGAGTCTGGTGTCGTGTCCCATCCACTTGGTTTCGCTCGGTCCCGAGCGCTCGGCGATGGTACGCATTCCACGCGGGCCCACGCCGGTGCTGGGCGCGTAGCCGCGGCCTCTTCGCACGAGAACCCGCGACGCCGCGTACCGACGCCGCTGCTTGACATCGGGCGGGAGCGTGCGTAGTCTGCCTCACGACGAGCCGCTAGCTCATCAGGTTAGAGCACCTGCCTTTTAAGCAGGTGGTGCCAGGTTCGAGTCCTGGGCGGCTCACCACCTTTTCTCCTCCACGTCGGCCGCGCTCGGCTTAGAACGGGGACGAGACCATGTCGACCCGCAACGTCAGACCCTTCGTTCACCTGCGGGTGCTTTCCTCCTACAGCCTGGGACACGGACTCTCGACGCCGGCCGACGTGTGCCGGCACGCGCGGCGCGTCGGCTTCGACACGGTCGCACTGACCGACGTGGGCGGTACCTACGGGCTCGTCGAGTTTCACCGCGCCGCGCGCGAGGTCGGCGTCAAGCCGATCTACGGCACGTTGCTGGTACTCGACTGGGGTCAGTCGCCCGCGCCGGGCGACCCCCTTCAGACCGTCATTCTCCTCGCCCTCGATCGCGCCGGGCTGCGCAACGTGTGCGCCGCGGCGACCCTCTCCGCAACGCGCCGCGAGCGGCGCGAAGCGCTGACGGTCACCGACATCGAAGGATTCGCGGACGGCGTGGTTGCGATCGCGGGTTTCTCGGCGCCGCCCGAGGGGCCTTCGCCGCGCCATTACTTCTTTGCGCTGCGCGAGGTGTTCGGCGAGCGCGTGTTCGCCGAATACCGCGCCGGCTTGGG
>JAKEHA010000148.1 GCA_022615275.1 Candidatus Latescibacterota bacterium | reverse complement strand
ATTCGCCGGTCAAGAGCGTGTCGCACTGCGCACGCGCCGCCGCCTCCACGAAGGACCCGCCCCCGCCGCTGACGATGGCCACGCGCCGAATGGTGCCGGGGCCGAAACCCAGCACGCGCGCCTCGGTCGTGAGCTTGCGCTCGACCTTCTCGACCAGCGTGCTCAATCGCAACGAGGGCGTCGACGATGCCACCACGCCGATCTTGACACCCTTGTACTCGCCGAACGGCTCCACCACGCGCAGCGACAGGAGTCGCGCCAGCGCGACGTTGTTGCCGACCACCGCGTGGCAGTCGAGCGGCAGGTGGGCGGCGTAGAGCGACATCTCGTTCTCGATCAGGGCCCTCACGCGCGCGTACATGTTGCCGACGATGGGCTCGTGGCGCCCCCACCACAGGCCGTGGTGGACGACGAGGAAGTTCGTGCTCGCCTTGGCGGCGGCCCGTATGGTCTTCGCCGACGCGTCCACCGCGAAGGCGAGCCGCGCGACACGGTCGCTTCCTTGCACCTGCAAACCGTTGGGAGACGAATCGGGAATCGCCGCCACGCGCAGGTAGCGGTCGAGGTAGGCGACGAGGTCGTCGCGGCGCACCGTCTTGGGCATCGAGTGGCTTCCCGTCTACTTCAAGCGGTCATAGCCGCGGAGCCGCGAATAGAGCGTGGGCTTGGTGATGCCGAGCAGGTTGGCGGCCTTGGTCTTGTTGTCCATGTGCGTCGACATCTTCTGCGCCAGCATGACTTCGATCTGCGGCATCAGCGGATTCGACTCCGAGTAGCCGCCCGCCTCGACCATCTGCTGCGCGAGCTGTTCGAGCGACTGCCAGCGGCTCTTGCCCCCGCCCGCGGCGCGGCGCAGGAAGTCCTCGGGCAAGGACGACGGCTCGACGATGACATCGTCGCACAAGAGCACGATCTGTTCGAGCACGTTCTGGAATTCGCGCACGTTGCCGGGCCAGCGGTGCTTCTGGAACAGCTTCATGGTCTCGGTGGAAAGGCGCTTGAGCGGCTTGTTCTGCGCCTGGCAGCGCTTCTTCAGGAACTCGTTCGCGATCAGAATCAAGTCGTCCTGGCGGTCGCGCAAGGGCGGCAGCTCGATCTGGATCACTTTCAAGCGATAGTACAAGTCCTCGCGGAAGCGGCCTTCCTTCACCAGCTTCTCGAGGTCCTCGTTGCTGGCCGCGATGAGGCGCACGTCGGTCGATATCTTCTGGGTGCCGCCCAGGCGTGTGAAGCTCTTGGTTTCCAGGTAGTGCAGCAGCCGCGCCTGCGTCTCGAGCGGCACCACGTTGACGTCGTCCAGGAATACGGTGCCGCCGTCGGCAATCTCGCAGCGGCCCAGCTTGCGCTGCACGGCGCCCGTGAACGCGCCGCGCTCGTGCCCGAACAATTCGCTCTCGAGCAGGCTGCTCGGGATCTCCGCGCAGTGAATCGACTGGAACACGTGCCGCCGGCGCGGACTCGTATTATGGACGGTGCGCGCAAGTTCGGTCTTGCCGGTGCCACTTTCGCCGATGATGAGAATGCCGGTGTCCATGTCCTTGATTTTCTCGATCATGCGGAACACCTTGCGCATCGACTCGTCGCGCCCGATCATGCCCTGGAAGCGATTCGCGTCGGAGACGGGAGCGGCCGCTCCCAGCTCGCGCGCCAGCCGCTCTTCCTTGTGGGAGCGCTCGTCGAAGTGGAGGCTCAATCGCAGATCTCCTGCGACGTGCCGGCCGATGCAGGATATGAAATCGAGATCGTCCTTGGAGCGCGGCACCGCGGGCGAAGGAACCAGCAGCAGCACGCAGCCCAGGTCGACGCCCATCGACTTCATCGGCGCCACCACCAGATGGTCCTGCGACGCCTTCTGAATGACGACGTGCGCCACGATGTCGCGCGCCTCCGCCGACTCCGAGTGCAGCACGGCGCCCAGTTGCAGCGCGTGCGTCATGAGAGACTTGAGCGGCGCGTCGGTGATCGGTTCCTGGTCGCCCGTGGAAGACACCATCGCGAAGCCCTCGTCCTCGGAACGGAGCGCCAGCGCGCACCAGTTCGCTCCCGTGAGGTCGCGAAACACGTTGATAATGCGCCGGAAGAACGCGGTCTTGTCGTCCGCGTAGTCGGACAGGGAAGACAGCTCGTAGAACGCGTACATGAGCTTCTGCGACGCGGTTCCCGCCGACCCCGCGGGCCGCGGGCTCTCGCGCAGGGTCTGCTGCAAGGTTACGATCTCCTCGGGGATCTCGTGGCCGATCTGGGCCTTGATGAGATCCTGCGCGCGGTCGAGGTAGCGCTTGGCATCGAGTGGGTTGCCCGAACCGGCGTGCGCGATGCCCGCCTTGGCGAGGCACGCGGCCGCCATGCGATGCTTCGATAGCGTGGCGTACAAGGTGGCTGCTTTCTCGAAGTGGTCGACCGATTCGGCGTGGCTCTTCTGCGCCGCCTTCAACTCGCCGAAGATCTCCTCGGTTTGCGCCTGTTCGTACTTGGAGCCCACCTGGCGCGCGAGCCGCGACGCTTCCTCGCTGGCTGCGCGCGCGTCGTCGTGGCGGTTCTTGCGGATGTAGAGCTTGGCGAGGCGCTTCTGCGCACCCATCTCTTCGTTGACGGTCGACAAACGGCTCGCGTGTTCGAGCGAACGCTGGTAGTACGCCTCCGCCTCGTCGAGCTGGCCGCGCGTGAACAGAATGTCGCCGAGGGTGTTGTAGTTCTCGGCGATCAACTGGGCCAGACCCAGCTCCGAGCTGATGCGCAGACTCTCGCGGCAGCGCCGCTCCGCCTCTTCGAAGTTGTGCACCTCGAGATAGAGAAAGGCCAGGTTCAAGAAGCCGCCCGCGAGTCCCGCCTGGTTGTTCTGCTTGCGCTTGATGTCGATGCTCTTGTGGAGGTAACCGAGCGCCTTGTCGAACTCGCCCTTCGACTGGTAGGCGAGGGCCAGGTTGTTGTACGAGCCCGCGAGCGCGTTCAAGTCGTTCTCGCGCTCGCGCAGGAAGGCGCTCTGCTCGTAGTACGACACCGCCTCGTCGTAGCGGCTGGTGTTGAACGCGATGACGCCGAGAAGGTTCAGCGCTTGCGCGACCACCAGCGGGTGCTCGTTGGGATTGAGCGTGTTGACGGTGAACTTGCACGAATCGACGCAGCTCGAGTAGTCGCCCAGCCGGTATTGCAGCCACCCGATCTCGTTCAAAAGGCGCGCCTGTTCGGCCAGGCTCAAATACGGCGCAATGTCTTCTTTGGTGTCTTCGAGCAACTCCAGCCCCTGGCGCAACTGACCGCGGCCTGCCCAGGCGTCGGCGAGGAGCCGCATCGCTTCGCTGGCCAGCGGGGCGTGCGCGCGCACGTCGTCGCTGGTGGCGCGCAGCTGGCGCGCCCTAACCAGGAGCGACTCGGCCTCGGCCTGGCGCCCGCGCGCGAGGAAGTCGTCGCCGATGCGCACCAGGATCGCGAGCTGCTCGCCGTACGCCAGCGACGCGAGGGCGCCGGTGTCGACGACGTCGCGCTTGATGGCGTCCACGAAGGGCGCGCGCTGCGGGCGCGTGGATTCCTTGACGAAGGCGGCCGCGCGCGCGGCCGCGTCGTCGGCTTCGCCGGCCTCCACCAAGTGCTGGTAGGCGAACAACGGCGGGAAGCTGCCGCGCTCGTCCGCGATGCGCGCGATGGTGCGGTGCAGGTTGCGAAGCCGGGAGTCGGGAATGCGCTCGGTCACGCGACGTCGCACGGACGCGCGCGGTACGCGCAGTACCAGCGACGCCGACCCGCCGGGCGGCATGCGGCGCGATTCGATTGCGACCAGCTCGGCGCCGGCCAGCGCGAAGAGGTGGCGATGGACGCGCTGGTCGGCGCCCGGCATCACCGAGAGCACGACGTCGAGCGGCATGGGGATGCCGGCCACGGCCAGGAGCTCGAGCACCTGGCGCGCTTCCGAGTCGAGCGCGTCGAGAGTAGCGTCATCGGTGCGCCCGGCGGCGCGCGTCGTGGCCACGCGGTGCACGCCGCGCACGGCGCGCGTGCGCAAGGTGGCGGCGAAGGTGTCGCAGGCGTCCGGCCCCGAGACCACGACCAGCCCCGCTCCCGCCCGCTTCTCCATCTCGAAGATGTGATCCAGGATGAGCGAATGGAGCAGGGTGCGCTCTTCGACGTCGTCGACGATCCACACCGTGCCGCGCGCTACCTCGCGCGGGGCGTTCTTACGCCGCGCCGGAGAAGCCGCGTCCCACTCGTCGATCCACTTGACGTCGACGCCGGCACCGCGCAGGTGGGCGAGCACGCGCTCGAGCACGGCCGTGCGGCCGCTTTCGGCCGGGCCGGAGATCTCGACCAGTTGCGACGATTCGATCGCGCGCGCAATGGCGTCGATGTCGGCATCGTCGCCGGGAGCGGGAGCGTCGACGCGCGCGGGCATCGCGACGCCCTCCCAGTGTCCGGCCGCCTCGGTGGCGGAGCGAACGCGCCCTTGCGCGATTTCCGCCGCGAGCGCACGCAGCCGCTTGGCCAGAGGCGCCTCCGCGTGCGCGGCCAACGATTGCGCGACGGTCGCGAGCCCGGTCGCGTGCCCCTGGCGTCCGCGCGTTCGAAGCCGGGACCCCACGCCGTCGCGCGCGGCATCCAACGCATCGGGCGGCACCGCATACGCACCGATCAGCAGGGTGACGGCACCTTCTTCGCCCACCGCGAGAAGTTCGGGTGCCACTTCGGTCGCGAAGAACGCGTGGGATTCGAATCGAGCGAGCGCGTCGATGAGCGACGTCATCGCGGCCTCGAGACCGGCCGCGGGGAGTCTGGTGGCGTCGAGCTTGGCGGCGTACGGGGCGAGGATCTCGATGCGCCCGTTGTTGACGACCACTTCGAGTGCGGGTGCGCACGCCTCGGGCGCGATCGCAACGGCGGCGTCGCAGAGGATCGCATGCTCTTGATCAGCCGCGCCCACGGGCGGCGGCCCGCCAATCACCTGT
>JAKEHA010000147.1 GCA_022615275.1 Candidatus Latescibacterota bacterium | reverse complement strand
GAATTCTTCGGGGTGATAGCGTTCCTTGAACCTCTCAAGATCCGAAGCGTCTTTCGAAAGGCCGGCACTCGCCTTCTGGCGGCTTTGCTTGCGTCCGTTGGTGATGTAGTCCTCGAGGTCCTGCCAGCCCTTGTACGTCCCTACGCCCTCGTCTTCGTCCTTGCCGTACTCGACCGCACCGATGGCGGCGTAGTATTGCGCGTTCTGCGGCACCACGATCAATGATTTCGGGTCGACGCCCTCGGGGATCGCCACCTCGCGCTCGCGCCATGTAATGGGGATGTTGTGCTGCCAGGCTTCCCGCATGCCCTTGATGTACGTGTTGGGTCCGCCCAGCAGGATGACTTCGGGGCGCAGCGTGTGCCCCCGCGTGAGCACCGACAAATTCTGACCAATGATGGCTTCGAACAGGCTCGCCATCAATTCGCTGGTCGGGATGCCCTGCTTCTGCAAGCCGTTGATATCGGTCTCGGCGAACACACCGCACTTGCCGGCGACGTGGTGGAGCTTGACCCCGTCGTAGCCCTGCTGGCACAGCTCTTCGGGCGGGATGCGGAGCTTGGCGTTGATCTTGTCGATGACCGCGCCCGTGCCGCCCGCGCACTTGTCGTTCATCGAGGGAATCTTCTTCTTGCGTCCGGTCTCGGGGTCTTCCTTGAAGACGATGATCTTCGCGTCCTGGCCGCCGAGCTCGATGACCGAGCCCGCTTTCGGGTGCATCTTCTCCACCGCCAGGCAGACCGCGTTGACCTCTTGGACGAACTTCGCACCGATGCGCGGGGCGATGTTCATGCCGCCGCTGCCGGTTATGAAGACGCAGGCTTCCTTGCTCTCGACCGCGCGCGCGAGGCCGTCGACTTCGTCGTCGAAGCGCTTCAGGAACTCGAGAACTTTTTCCGGCTGCTTGGTTTCGTGGCGGTGGTAGTCCTGCCAGAGAATCAGGTCGGATTGAAAGTCGACGACAATCGCCTTCACCGTCGTCGAGCCGACGTCCATGCCGATGAGGAATCGGGTCGCGGCCATGGCGGGAGTATGGAGCAGGTCCCGCGACGGAGGCAACCGAATAGTGGACGTGCTGTCTTTTATTGCCGACCCGCCGCCACCGGGATATGCTGCGCCTGGAACGAGTCTTGCGGAGAGCGGGCGGAGGCGTATGACCCCGGACGATCCCAATCTGCTGGAACGCGTCGAGCGCCTCGAGCGCGTGGTCGAAGGTCTGCTCGAACGCGACCCGCGCGCGCGCGCGGCACTCGCCGCCGGCCAGCGCACGGCTCCCCCGGCGTCCGAATCGCCGGCCGGGCCGCCCCCGGCGGCAACCCCGTCTTGGCCACCGCGTCCCGTCGCGACACCTTCCGCACATCGTCCGGCCGGCGCACCGTCGATGGATCTTCGCTCGGTGCTGCGCGTCGTCGGTATCGCGCTGCTCTTGTTCGGTGTCGCGTTCCTTTTCAAGTACTCCGAAAACGAATCGGAATCGATCCACAGCCTGCGCGTTCTCATTGGCATCGCACTCGGAGTCGGTTTGACTATCGTCGGACACGTGCTGCTCCGGCGCGACCGTCCCTTCGCGCAGATTCTCACCGGGGGCGGCATCGCCACGTGGTTCATGTCGGGCTTCGCGGCGTACCAGCTCTTCGGACTGATCGGCGCAGTCACCGGCTTCGCGTACATGGCGGCGGTGACGACGGCCGCGTTCGCGATCTCGGTCCGGCAGGATTCGCTGCCTTTGACCATCGTGGCCACCATCGGCGGCTTGGCCACACCGTTCCTGCTCTATGATCCGTCGCGCAGTATGTGGGGTGTGTCGCTCTATGTGGTCGCCGTTGCGTCGAGCGCGATCGCGATCCATCGACGGCGCGGTTGGTGGGCGCTCTTGTGGATCGCCGCCGGGGGGTCCTGTTACGCGATCTTCGCCACGGTCACGTACTATTCCGCCCCGACTGCGCCGCAGAGCGAGCGCGTCGTGCTGCAAGGAGCGTTGTTGTTTCTCTTCGGGTTGTTCGCCCTGACGAGCGCCGGCGGATACGCGCGCGGAGTGCGCGCGGGAGAAACCGGGGGAGAGTACGATACGCGCTTGTTCCTGGTGACGCTGATCCCCGTCGTCACGGTTGCCCTCACGGACGCTATCTGGACGCTCAATCGGGCTCAACTCGGCCAGCTGTGCTTCCTCTTCGCGTTCGTCTACCTCGGCGCGACCGTCGCCCGGTTCCCGCGCGACGAGCTGCGCCGCTTGATCAACGCCTATCTCTTGCTGGCGTCGGGTTTCGCGACCGTCGGTGCGCTGGCACTCATCGACGGCGAGATGCAGCACCTGGCTATCGCGACCGAGGCGTTGCTGCTGCGTCGCCTCACGCTCCAGTCGAGGCGCATCTCCATCGCGAGCGTGATCTCGCACGCGCTTTTCGGGATATGCGCGCTGCTCGTTGTGCGCGACCTCATGGTCGATCATTCGCCGGAGGTCCCCGTGTTCAATCGAACCGGGGTGACGACGCTATGGTCGATCGTCGCGGCAGCGCTCGCGGCGCTCTCGCTGCCGGCCGAGCAGGGGCGGGTTCGCCGTTTCTATCTGTACGCGGCCCACGTGCTGATTTTGGCGTGGATCCTCCGCCAGTTCGCCGCCGTGGCAAGCGGTCAGGCGATCGTGACCATCATCTGGGGAGTGTATGGAGCGACACTGCTGATCGCGGGGCTGCTTCGCACCAACCGGCCGATGCGCACTGTCGGGTTCCTGACCTTGCTGGCCGTGGTCACCAAGCTCTTCGCGGTCGATCTCGCGTCGGTGCGCGCGATCTGGCGCGTCCTGCTCTTCATCGGATTCGGCGGGGTGTTCCTGTCGCTAAGCTACTGGTTCTTGACCCTCGATCGCAGCACGCGCAAACAATAGCGCGCGATCGTACTTTCGTCAGCGCCGCGCCAGCACCCACGTGTACTGCGTGCCTTCGCCCTCGATCTTCTCGATTCGCATACCGGCTGCGCGCGCGGCCGATCCAACTTCGTCCATCGTGACGCGCGAACCCTGCCACGCGGGGTGATCGAGGTCGCGCGGGCCGCTTCCGTCAACAGACTCCGGCTTGGGCTTGAGCAGCGCGCGCTTCGCTTTCCCGAGTGCCGCCCGCAACCGTGCCACGCGCGGCATCGTGTTCACCTGGAAATAGAACGAACCGCCGGGGCGCAGCACCCGGCCTGCTTCGCGAATGTAGCCGAGCGTGACCTTGGTATCCGGGATGTGTTGGAACACGATGTAGGAGAAAACGAAGTCGAAGCTCGCGTCGGGATAGACCGATAGATCCGAGCCGTTCCCCACGTCGAGGCGCACGTTGTCGAAGCCGGCGAGGTTCTCGCGCGCCTGCCGAATCATCTCCGCGGAGACATCCACACCGGTCACGTGCCGAAAGCGCCCCGCGAAGTACTTCGTCATGCGCCCCACACCGCACCCGATCTCCAGCATCGCCTCGTTTCCGGTGAAGCGACAGCCCGATTCGCCGAGAAACCTCTCGGCGAGGATCCCGCCCCATTTCCAGAACTCTTCGGGGTCCTGCTGGTCGTAGGCGCGGTAGGACGAAATGTAGTACATCGCGTTCTCACGCGCCTTCTGGTCCCAGAAGTCGCGCATGGACTTGCCGTGATCGAGCGGCGTCATGGCCCGATGTTAGCACAGCCGTCGCCGTCGCCGCGGGACGGCCCGACCTACCGCGCGATCACCATCTTACGTGTCACCGTCTGTCCGGCCGCGCCCACCCGATAGAAATAGACGCCGCTCGCGAGCGGCTTGCCGTCGCCGCCGCGGCCATCCCACGTGAGTCGTGACCACCCGGCACTCTGTCCTCGCCGCATCTCTTCGCGCACGACGCGCCCGGCCACGTCGTAGATCTGGATCGACACGTCGCCGCGTGTGGGAAGGCCGATATCCAGATCGGTCGAGCCCGCGAACGGATTCGGGTGGTTCTGCAGCACCGTGAGCGCCGTGATCGGGGGCGTGTTGCCGACGTTGGTCGTCGCACCCACGCTGGCCTCGTTGGAGGGT
>JAKEHA010000146.1 GCA_022615275.1 Candidatus Latescibacterota bacterium | reverse complement strand
GTGTCCTTCAACTACCAGAAGGCACGCGAGATCCCGTCCTTCCAGCCCCCCGCGGATCTGGAGCCGGGCGAGTACCGCATGCAGCAGGTCGATGTGGAGCGCTCGCAGGAGTTCCGCAAGTGCATCGAGTGCTTCCTGTGCCAGAACGTATGCCACATTCTCCGTAACCACGAGGCGCACGACCGCTTCGCGGGACCGCGCTTCTTCGTGCGCACGGCCGGCCTCGAGATGCACCCGATGGACACCGCCGACCGCAGCCAGTTTTTGGCGGGAGAAGGCGGCGTATTTCTGTGCAATATCACGAAGTGCTGCACGCACGTTTGCCCCGAGGACATCCACATTACCGACAACGCCATTATTCCGCTCAAGGAACGCGTCATCGACCGCAAGTACGATCCCGTGCAGTGGCTCGTGCGCAAGGTGACGGGGAAGAAGTAGGCGTTGCTGCGCCGCAAAGCGTCCGATCTCCAGCTGGGCGCGCTTCTCGTTCTTCTCTCCATCGCCGTCCGTCTCCCGTCCTGGCGGACCTTCGACTTCGTCACCTTCGACGGCGCGTTCTACATCAACCAGGCCAAGGCGCTCTTGCACTTCAGCCTGGGCGGCGGGGTGTTCTCGATCGGCTACCCGCTCGTGATCGCTCCCGTCCTGCTGATCGTGCGCGACGGGGTCCTGGCGGCGAGATTGGTCTCGTTGCTGGCCGCGGTCGGATCCGTGCTGCTCATGTACGCGTTGTGCCGGCGCTTCGTGAGTCGCACGCTTGCGTTCCTGGGTGCGGCCGTCCTGTCGGTGACGCCCCTCTTCATCCTGGTTTCGGTACTCTCGAACGCCGAGTCGGCGAGTGTGTTTTGGCTGATGCTCGGCGTCGTGTTCTACGAAAAGTGGCGCGCGACGCGCTCGGGGCTCGCGGTGGGGATGGCCGCCGCGACGCGCCCCGAAGCCCTCGCGGTCGCGGGCGGTTTGGGGCTCGCTCGGTTGCGGGCGCCGCGCGGGCTGGTTGCGTTCGCGGTCGCGTGCGCCGCGGTGTACGCGCTCAACGTGCTCGCGATCTCGGTGGCGCGGGGTTCCTTTACTCCCCTGTCGCGGACCAGTGCGTATCGATCCCCGGACGCGCCCTGGCAAGCGCTGGAGAAACGACTCCAGGACGCGGACGCCGAGGCGCCGGAGGCGAAATCAGATCGCGGCGACTACGCGGTCCGCATTCCGCGCACGCTGCTTGCGCTCGGCCGGCAGTTGTTTCCGCTGATTCCGCTCCTCGCGCTGGCGGGAATGGTACGCAAGCCGAACTTCGTGCTCGCCATGCTGGCGCCTCTCCCGCTCCTACCCCTCTTCACTTTGGAGCGCGATCAGGCGCGTTTGGCGCTCCTCGCCCCCTATCTGCCGCCCTTGATCTTCTACGCCATGGTGGCGCTGGACGCGATACGACGGCCGCGCGCGCGCGTCATCGCCACCGGGCTGGTCGTGCTTTCGACGGTGGCGTGCTTCTGGATCAATCGATCGGTATTGAAGCGCGGCGCCGAGAGCGATTTCGATACCGCGCGCGGCGTCGGTCGCCGCTTCGCGTCGCGCGTGGCACCGGGCGACATGATGGCGGATCGCAAGCCCTATCTTCCGCTCTACTCGGGTGCACGTTACGTCGAGATCCCGGTCGCCCCCTACGACGACACCATCGACCATCTCGCACGCGCGGGTGTGCGATATCTCTCGCTCCACCCCAAGAGCGTCGCCTTGCGACCGGCGCTATTGCCGCTCGTGTTCGACGCGTCGGCGGTGCGCGGCGAGGTTCGCTATCGCCAGGTGCTGGTCGAGCCGACCGGGGAGATGGTCCTCGAGCGCGCCCGCGCAGAGGATCCGCTCTCGCTGCGTTCCCTGACGGCGGAGAAGGCGGTCGACTTCGCGCCCGCGTGGTCGCCCGACGGCAGCCGCATCGCGTTTCGACGCGCCACGCCGGACGGCGTGGGCGCGATTTGGATGGTCGACGCATCGGGTACCAACGCGCGCGAGCTGGTGCGCACGAGTGTGGAACGCGACGCGCTCGCGTGGTCGCCGGACGGGAAACGAATCGCGTACGCGACCATGGTGGGCGATCAACTCGACCTCTTCGCGGTGGACGTCGGCACCGGCCGCGTGGCACCGCTGTTCGAATCCGGCGACTTCGAGTGGAGCCCGTCGTGGAGCCGCGCGACTGGCGCGCTCTACTTCTGCGGCGATCCGGGCGGGTCGCCGTCGGTGTGGATGCGCGAGCGCGATCGCACACCCGTGCGTGTGTCCGGGGACGAGCCGACCGATCTCGCCGGCGTTTCGCCCTCGGGCAAGTTCGTGACGTGGGTCGATCTCGAAGGGCGCCTCGTGTTACTCGAGACGGAGTCGCGCGCGCGCTACGTGGTCGAGGAGCCGCGCCAGATTCTCTCGCCCGCCTCGTGGAGTCCCGACGAGCGCTACGTGGCCGTCGAGGCGTACGATTGGGGCTCGTCGAACGTTTATGTAATCGACGTCGGTGCGCGCACCGCCATGCTGCTCACCAAGGACATCGCGGGCGAAGGCATGCCGAGCTGGAGCCCGAAGGGCGGCGAAATCGCGTGCTTGCTCGATCGTGACGGGGCGGTCGGTTTGTCCGTGATCGGCGATTTCTCGGAACACCTGCGCCTCTTCGCAGCGGGAGGCGAGGTGCGCGTGTTCGATCGCCCGGACGAGACGCGCGTGGCGCCGCGCGAGAACCTGCGTCGCGTGCGCGCCAAGGAGACGCGTCCATGACCAGGCGCGCCGCGTTGCCGTCAGACCGCACGATTGGCGTGGCGCTCGCCGTATTCGCGCTCGTCGTTCGACTCCCGCTCTTGTTCGACGCCGACTTCGTCACCTACGACGGCACCTATTACATCAATCAAGCCAAGGCGCTGCTCGGCGGGTCATTGCACGGGGGCGCGTTCCCGATCGGCTATCCGTTCCTGATCGCCCCCGTGCTCGCGATCGTGCGCGACGGCGTGCTGGCGGGGGCGCTGGTGTCGCTGCTCGCGTCCGTCGGTTCTGTTTTGCTGTTCGAGACGCTGTGTCGCGCGCACGTGCGGCGCTCGCTCTCGCTGCTGGCCGCGGTCGTGTTCGCGACCACCCCGCTCTTCATGCGTGTCTCCGTGCTGACACTCTCGGAATCGGCGTACACGTTCTGGATCCTCCTGGCGCTGGTGCAATTCGACAAGCGCCCCTGGGTCAGCGGTCTCGCGGCCGGGATGGCGGCCGCGACGCGGCCGGAAGCGCTGGCGATCGCGGGCGCGCTGGGGCTGGTCGCGGGCGTTCGGCTGCTGCGCCGGCGCGCGGGCGCAACGCCGCGGGCGCTGGCCGGATTCGCGTTGTGCTTTGTCGTCGTGTACGGGGCGAGCGTGGCGGCAATGTCGGTCGCGCACGGTCGCGTCACGCTGCTCTCTCGCGCGGGTGCATTCCGCTCCGTCAGCATGCCCTGGCAATTGCGCGAGAAGTCGATCGACTACCAGGGCCGCGAGCGCATCGAGACCGCACTCGAGCGCGGCCAGCCCGAGTTCGATCGTCGCGCGTCGTACGGCGAGGTGATGGGCGAACAAGTGACCGGGTTGTCCCGGCAATTGATGTACGTCGTTCCGGTGCTCGCGGTGGTGGGTATCGTCGCGCACCGGGGCTTGGTTGCGGTCGCGTTGCTGCCGCTGCTCTTCATTCCGTTCTTCACCGAAGCGCGCGGGCACCTGCGCTGGCTGGTGCCGTATCTCGCACCGCTCGTGTTCTACGCGTTCCGTGTGATCGACGCCACGAAGAGGCCGGGTGCACGCACCGCCCTTGGGGCGGCAGTGGCGGTGCTGGCGCTCTCGTCGTTGTGGGCCAATCGCGGCGCGTTCGCGACCGGCGTCGAATCCGAGTACGAGAGCACGCGCGAGGTGGCGCGCCGCTTCGCCGCGCGCATAGCGCCGAGCGATGCCGTCGCCGATCGCAAGCCCTACTTCGCGTTCTACGCTGGAGCGCCCTACGTCGAGATTCCGGTCGCGCCCTACCAAGACACGATCGCGTACCTCGCCGACCAAGGCGTGCGCTTCCTGGCGTTGCACGCGAAGACGGTCGATCGCCTGCGACCCGCGTTGCGACCGCTGGTGTTCGACGGAGCCGCGGTGCGCGGCGAACTGCGGTACCGGCAGATCGTGCGGGAAGCGAGCGGGGAGTTGATCTACGAGCGAACCGGAGCCACCGACTCGCTTACCTGGCGCCGGGTGACGAGTCCGGAAATCGGCGACCTCACGCCGGCGTGGTCCCCCGACGGAAGCCGGATCGCGCTGCGCCGCTATCTCCCCGACGGGGGTGCCGCCATCGTGATCGTCGATCGCGAAGGGAGCAACCAGCGCGAGCTCGTTCGCACCTCGCGCGAGCGCGACCCCCTCGCGTGGTCGCCGGATGGATCGCGCATCGCGTACACGACGATCGCGGACGGGAACTTCGATATCTTTTCGCTCGACGTTCGCACGGGTGCAACCACGCGGCTCGCGGGGGCCAATTCGCACGAGTGGAGTCCGTCGTTCGCACGCGCGACGGGTGCGTTTGCGTTCTGCAGCGATCGCGACGGCACGCCCGCGGCGTGGATGCACGCCCGCGGCGCGCGCGAGCCGACGCGCATCTCGCTCGCGCGCACCGTGGCCGACCTCGTGAGTCTCGCGCCGTCGGGAGACCGCGCGGCCTGGGTCGATCTCGAGGGACGCCTTATCTTCTGGCACCTCGCGGCGGGCGAAGGCATGGGGGTGTTCGAGCCGCGCGGCGTGATTTCGTCGGCGTCGTGGAGCCCGGACGAGGAGATGGTGGTGGTGGAGGCGTTCGATTGGGGTGTAGCGCACCTCTATCTAATCGACGCGAACGACGGGCGCGCGCTCATGCTGACGTACTCGCGCTCGGGCGAAGGCATGCCGGCGTGGAGCCCGGACGGGAGCGAGATCGCGGCCGTCGCGGCGCGCGGGGGCACGCCGAGCGTGTGGGTGATCGGGAATCTCGCGCCCTATCTCGATCGCCTGCGAGAGAAGTACGACGTGGCCACACTCGAGCGCCCGGAGCAATTGCGCACGCCGCCGCCGGCGAGCCTCCGGCGCGTGCTGCCGGCGCGCGCGAAACCGCGCTAGCCCGCCGGCATCTCTCCGCGCACGAGCACGGTTCGAATCGGGAAGGGAATCTCGATGCCTTCCTGCTGGTAGCGCTTGTGCAGCGCCTTGACCAGCTCGTGCTGGGCGAGGAACTGGGCGCCGAAGTCCTCGTAACGCATGATCACGTTGAACTGGATGCTGGAGTCGCCGAAGGTGTGGTAGCGCACCAGCGGTTCGAAGGTCTTGGCCGCGCCCTCGATCTTCTCCGCTATCTTGCGCGCCTCTTCGATGGTCACGCGCTCGACCTTCTCGAGGTCGCTGTCGTAGGCGACGCCGATGGTCACGCGCACCGCGAAGTCGCGCTCCTCGAGCGAGAAGTTGGTGACGATGGACTGCGCGAGCTTCGTGTTCGGCACGACGACCACGTTGTTATTGAGCATCTTGAGCGTGGCCGCGCGCCAGCTGATATCGCTGACGAACCCCTCCTGACCGCTGTCGAGCTGCACGTAGTCGCCCAGGTTGATCTGCTTCGACGCCATCACCTGCATGCCCGAGAAGAAATTCGCCAGCGTGTCCTGCAGCGCGAGTGCCACCGCCAAGCCGCCCACCCCGAGCGCGCCCAGGATGGGCGTGATCTTGATCCCGATGGTCTGGAAGATGATCAGGACCCCGATCGTCATCAGGACCACGTTGACGATGATCTTGGTCAGGCTCACCGATGATGGGAAGAGCCGGTTGGCGTAGTGGGCGGCGATGCCGTTCGCGAAGCGGCCCAGGACGATGAGCGAGAACACGAGGACGGTCAGGCGTCCCGCCAGCGTGATCTCGTCGCTGAAGCTCACCGGGATGGGCAATGCCGGGAGTCCGGCGAAGATGCCGAGCAAGAAGAAGCCCCAGCGCGCCACCCCGCGCAGCGACGACATCACGATGTCGTCGAGCTTGAAGTTCGTGGAGGCGGCGAAGCGGCGCAGAGACGCTACGATGATGCGCTCGATGACGAAGCCGAGCAGGCTGAACCCGAGGATGATCCCGCCCGCGACGAGGAGTGCGCGCGAGGTGCCCGAGATGGCCGAAAAGTCGATGGCCGAGAAAATGTTCACGCGCGAGAGATTACCCTCTCGGGCGGCCGATCGTCAACGCGCGGACGCCGCGACGCGCGAGGCCGCGGTGGGTTCCTTGGTCGAAATGGAGAAGACTCCCTCGGAGAACTCGCGCCGGCCGGCGGGGTCGCCGGTGGTGAAGTCGCGCATGTCGAGCACGACGCCGCTCAACACGCCGGTAGCGACGTCCTCGTCGACGAACGAGAGCGTGAACGATCCTTGGTCGACGACGAAGGACTCGATCGGGTCGCCGCCGGCGGGGATTTCTTCGTAGTAGAGCCACACCGCGTCGGTGTCGGAGACGGCTTCGGACAGGTCCTCGGTGACGCGAAGTGTCGCGGGGAATGCGCGCACCGCGAATACCATGCGCACCACGAACACGCCCGCCCCATTGGACACCTGGGCTTGCACGTCGTAACGGTTTTGCGAGGTCAGGACCACGGAGACATCGGGGTCGTCGACGCAGAACTCGAGCGGGTCGGCGCGCCCTTCGATGAGCAGGCCCAGGCCGGTCTCGCCGCCGCACAGGCGTCCGCCCGGATCGACGGGGTCGCCCTCGTCGCCGCAACCGGCCAGCATCAGCATGAACGCCCCCAGGGCGGCCGCCCGCGCGAAATCGCGGGTGTTGGTGGGACGGCCAGCGTGCGTTATCATAGAGCCAAGATATGCGGGCCCACGTACCCATGCGAGTGCAATTTCTGGTCGTCTTGCTCGTGTTGCCGGGCGTGACGGCGTGCTCGAAGCGCGACGCGTCGCAGGAGCAAGCCGCGCGCTCCGACAGCGCCGTGGTCGCCACCAACGAGAATGTTTCCCCCGTCGTCGTGCGCGAAGCGGGTGTACGCTTCGACCCGCCGTCGACGTGGCCGAGCGAGCGCTACCGCGTGGCGTCCCGGGCGGGGAGGGCGGCCGCCGAGGATCAGCCCGGTGCCGCGCACTCGGTCGCGATCCACTACCGGCCCGACCAACCGGGACACGAGGAGGCGCTGTTGTGCCGCATCGTCGTGTTCGCGCGCGACGACTGGTCGCGCATCGACGCGGGACCCCATCCACCCGTTGGCACCCTGATCGAAAACGCGGACGAGTGGGCGTTCATCGCACAACTCCCGCAGTCGAACCCGTATCCGCGGGACTCCCTCGACGGCGCGCAGTTCGAAGCGATGCGCCTGTCCATCCGCGAGATGCGCGCGCGTTTCTCGGTCGAGGGCGAGGGACCCAGCAAGCCCGACGCCGGCGATCTGTGACGCCATGCCTGCGCGCGCGTGGTTGGCGGCGGTCGTGTGGGCGGCAACGTGGGCGTGTGGCGCCGGCGCGCAAAGCGAAGAGGACATGACCGAACGGCGCGAGCACATGGTGGATAGACAAATCGAGCGTCGCGGCATCGAGAACGAGCGCGTTCTGCAAGCGCTGCGCGACGTCAAGCGACACCTCTTCGTCCCGCCCGAAGAAGTCGCGCAAGCCTACGAAGACCACCCGCTCCCCATCGGTCACGGACAGACCATCTCCCAACCCTACATCGTCGCCCTCATGACCGAGTCCATCGATCCCAAAGAGACGGACCGTGTGCTCGAGATCGGGACCGGTTCCGGGTATCAAGCCGCCGTATTGTCGAAGCTCGTCAAGGAAGTCT
>JAKEHA010000145.1 GCA_022615275.1 Candidatus Latescibacterota bacterium | reverse complement strand
GGATGGAATTGTGAGGCGATGAAGTACGGGTGGTCGGACAATTCGATGATCTCGACCAGGCTGCCGTCGGGAGAGGTGCCGGAGAACACGAGGCCGTTGCGCTCGAGGACGTCGCGGTATTCGTTGTTCACTTCCCAGCGGTGGCGGTGGCGCTCGCTCACTTCGGTCGAACCGTAGAGGTCTTCGGCCAGCGTGCCCTTCTTGATCTTGCACGGGTACGCGCCCAGGCGCATGGTGCCGCCCTTCTTGCCGGAGTGGGTTTGGCCTTCCATCAAGTCGATGACGGGGTTGGGGCAGTTGGGACTGAACTCGCTGGAGAGCGCGTCCTTGATCCCGCACACATCGCGCGCGAATTCGATCACCGCGCACTGCAGCCCCAGACAAATGCCGAGGAACGGGACCTCGTTCTCGCGCGCGTAGCGAATCGCTTCCACCTTGCCGGTAATCCCGCGCTCGCCGAAGCCGCCCGGGACCAGGATGCCGGCCGCACCGCGCAGCGCCTCTTCGGCGCCCAGCTTCTCGACGTCCTCCGCGTCCACCCACTGCACCTCGACCTTGACGTCGTTCTGGACCCCCGCGTGCGTGAACGCCTCGATGATGGACTTGTACGCGTCCTGTATCTGCACGTACTTGCCGACCACGGCGATGCGAATGCTCTCTTCGATTGCGGTCATGCGCCGGATCATGCGCTCCCAATCTTCCAAGTCGGGCTCCTGCGCATCGACGTGGAGCAGCTTGACGATGATGTCGTCCAGGCCTTCGCGGTGGAAATGCAGCGGCACATGGTAGATCGAGGCGACGTCGCGCGCTTCGATCACGGCCGGCTCGCGCACGTTGCAAAAGAGCGCAATCTTGGAGCGGATCTCGGGACCGAGCGGCACCTCGGTTCGGCACAACAGAATATCGGGCTGGATTCCGATCTCGAGCAGGCCCTTGACGCTGTGCTGGGTGGGCTTGGTCTTGATCTCCTTGGCGGCCTTGATGTAGGGCACCAACACCAAGTGCACGAAGAGGCAGTTGTCGGCGCCCTCTTCGTGGCGCATCTGACGGCAGGCTTCCAGGAACGGGAGGCCTTCGATGTCGCCGGTGGTGCCGCCCACCTCCGTAATAATGACGTCGATGTCGCCGCTGGCACCCACCGCGCGGATGCGCTCCTTGATCTCGTCGGTGATGTGCGGAACGACCTGCACGGTCTTGCCCAGGTAGCCGCCCGCGCGCTCTTTTTCGATGACGGCTTGGTAGACTTTGCCGGCCGTGACGCTGTGCCCGCGGGTTAGATTCTGGTCGAGGAAGCGCTCGTAGTGCCCGAGGTCCAGATCGGTCTCGCCGCCGTCGTCGGTGACGAAGACCTCGCCGTGCTGGAACGGGCTCATGGTCCCGGGGTCGACGTTGAGGTAGGGGTCGAACTTCTGCAGGGCCACGCGCAAGCCGCGTTGCTTCAGCAAGAGGCCGATCGACGCCGCCGCGATTCCCTTGCCCAAGGACGAGACCACACCGCCGGTAATGAAAATGTATTTCATGCGTCCCGACCTCGCTCGTTAGGTGCTGCTCACGTCGTTCGCGACCCGTGCGTCGAGTCTAGGGATTCTTCCACGAATCTTTCAACGGTTTTTATGTCGGCGGGCACGTCGACGCCGACGGTGGCGTGGCGCGTCTCCACCACGGCGATGGTCATGCCGTGTTCCAGCGCGCGCAGCTGCTCCAGGCGCTCCGCGATCTCGAGCGGTGTTCGGGGGAGCTTCGCGAATTTGGCCAGCGCCTCGCGGCGGTACGCGTACACCCCCACGTGGCGATAGGCCTTGGCGCCGTCGAAGAGAGCGCCGCTCGGGATGGGCGCGCGCGAGAAGTACATCGCGCGTCTGCGCTGGTCGACCACGACCTTGACCACATGCGGGCTCTGGAGCGACTCGGTGTCTTGAATGGGATGGCAGGCGGTGGCGATTTCCACCTCGGGGTCGCGCGCGAGCACCGCGACCATCTCTTCCACCATGGCGGGGTCGAAGATGGGCTCGTCGCCCTGCAGATTGACGACGACGTCCGCGCGGAGCGTCTTCGCGACTTCGGCCACGCGGTCGGTACCGGTCTGGTGGGCGTTGCGCGTCATCACGACCTCGCCGCCGAACAGACGCACCGCGGTCGCGATGCGCGCGTCGTCGGTGGCGACGAGCACGCGGGAGGCACCCCGCACGCGCGAAGCCCCCTGGTAGACCCATTCGATCAGGGGTTTACCGAGGATGGTCGCGAGCGGCTTGCCGGGAAAGCGCGTCGACCCGAAACGGGCCGGGAGCACGATGGCGAAGGACAGAGATGCGGGGGCCGTTCGGCCGGTGGGACGTCGCTTCGAAGCGCTAGTTCGCTTCGACGACGCTGACGCGGCGGCGGTTCTTACCAAAACTCTCGAACCTGACCGTGCCGGTGACCTTCGCAAAGAGCGTATCGTCCTTTCCGCGGGCGACGTTGCGGCCGGGGTGAATTCGTGTGCCGCGCTGGCGCACGATGATGGATCCGGCGGTGATGAACTCGCCGGAGAAACGCTTGACGCCGAGTCGCTGACCGTGGCTGTCGCGACCGTTCTTGGAACTACCTACACCTTTTTTGTGAGCCATGCTTCCTCTGCCGTCCTCAACCGCTAACTGCCAAAACCCGTGAGGCGGATCTCGGTGTACCACTGCCGGTGCCCGTTCTTACGACGGTAACCCTTCCGGCGCTTCTTCTTGAACACGATGATCTTGTCCGCGCGCGCGTGCTTGACGACTTCGCCGCGCACCGACTTCCCCGCGACCAACGGTACCCCGATTTCGGTATTGTTGCCGTCGTTCCACAGGAGGACGTCATTGAAGGTGACCTTACCCCCGACCTCGGCTTCCATCTTGGGAACGCGGAGGATCGCGTTGGGGGTGGCCTTGAACTGCTGGCCGTTGATTTTCAGGATCGCGTACATGATTGCTCCACTTCGGGTTCCAGGGTTCGGCCCGCCCGGGCGGTCGAACACAACCCCATATTTTTAACCCATTGAGAAAGAAGTGTCAAGGGTCGGTTTTGGGCCGTCCCGAAGCCAGAACCTACTCGACGGTCCCGCACGCGATGCGCGCTCCGCCCCCACCCAGCGCGGCGGGCTGGTCGGAGAAGTTGTCGCCGCCCGCGTGGATCATGAGCGAGCGCCCCTTTAGGTCTTTCACCTCGAGGCGGGGTGCCAGCACGGGTAGCGTCGACTTTCCCTCGGCGTCCACGTAGAGGGGCGGGAGGTCGCCCAAGTGGCCGTCGCCGTAGGGGCCCAGGTGCTTGCCCGTCTTCCCGGGGTCGAAGTGGTTCCCGGCCGCGAGACCCGGCGTCATCGTGCCGTCCTTGTCCGCGGGGCCGCAGTGCGCGTGCTCGTGCACGTGAAAGCCGTGGAGCCCCGGCGGGAGGTCGTGCAGCGCGGGCGTGAACAACGCGCCGTACGCGGTGTCTTGCACCTTGATGTTGCCCACTTCCTTGCCGGGTCCAGCCTGGGTGGCGAGATGAACGGTGACGACGATCTCGTCGGCGCGCGCGGCGGATGACACACTCGCGATAGCGAGCGTCAGTCCGATGATCATGGCCTGCTTCACGGCATTCCTCCTCTGGTCTATCGACATGGTAGCACGGACATACGGGGCTCGCCATCGTGTGTTACAATGCCGGCCTCCACGAGGTTCCAAGACCACCATCACCGTTTCAACGGAGACCGTTCCATGATCGCACGTGTCCGAATCGTCTCACTCTCGCTCTCATGGCTGCTTTTCGCTTCCGTGACGCGCGCGCAAGTCGATGCGCGCATGCTGCAAAACCCCGACGTGTCGCAGACGCATATCGTGTTCTCGTACGCGGGCGACTTGTGGGTCGTGCCCAAGCAGGGCGGCACCGCGCTCAAGTTGAGCTCGCCCGCGGGGCAGGAATTGTTTCCGCACTTCTCGCCGGACGGTTCGCGCATCGCGTACAGCGCCAACTACGACGGCAACCTCGACGTGTATGTCGTCCCCACGATGGGGGGAGTGCCGACGCGTGTCACGCACCACGGCATGTGGGATCGTTTGGTCGATTGGTATCCCGACGGCAAGTCGCTCCTGTACGCGTCGTCGATGCACAGTGGCCGCCAGCGCTTCAGTCAATTTTTCCGCGTGCCCGCGACGGGCGGCTTTCCGGAGCAGCTGGCAGTTCCGTTCGGTGAGTTCGCCGCGATCGCCGCCGACGGCAAGACGGTGGCGTACACGCCCAACACGCAGGCCTTTCGCACCTGGAAGCGCTACCGCGGCGGCTGGGCGCCCGACATTTGGACCTTCGATCTCGCCGCCAACACCGCGCGCAACCTGACCGAGGATCCGTCCAACGACGAATTTCCGATGTGGCACGGCACCACGCTCTACTTCCTCTCCGACCGCGGACCCGAAAACCGTGCGAACATCTGGTCGCTTCCCTCCGGCGGCGGACCGGCCAAGCAGATCACGAAGTTCGCCGACTTCGACGTCCACTTCCCCGCCATCGGTCCGTCCGAGATCGTGTTCGAAGCCGGCGGTGTGCTCTATCTCATGAGCCTGGCCGACGAGACCTACCAGAAAGTCGACGTCGCCCTTGTGACCGACAAGATGACGCTCCTCCCGCGCGCCGCGAACGCGTCCGGGCTCATCGACGCCATCTCGCTTTCGTCCGATGGCAAGCGCGCGATCTTCGGCGCGCGCGGCGAGGTCTTCTCGGTTCCGGCCGAACACGGGCCCGTGATCAACCTCACCCAGACCAGCGGCGTCGCGGAGCGCTACCCCGCATGGTCGCCCGACGGCAAACGCGTCGCCTACTGGAGCGACGCCTCCGGCGAGTACGAGCTCACGATTCGCGACTTCGCCAATCCGAATGCGGAGCAAAAGCTCACGTCGTATGGGCCGGGTTTCCGCTACCGGCTCTGGTGGTCGCCCGACTCGAAGATGATCGCGTTCATCGATCAGGCCATGAAGATCCGCATCCACGACGTCGACAAGAAGAAGACGATCGACGTCGACCGCGGTCTGTGGATGTACGACGACGATCTGGCCGGCTTCGCGCCCAGCTGGTCGCCGGACAGCCGCTGGCTCGCGTACCGCAAGGACCTGGAGAATCGCAACGGGGCCATCGCGCTCTTCGATACCAAAGAGAACAAAGCGCACCAGGTGACGTCGGGCTACTACCACGACGCGCTGCCGTCGTTCGACCCGGATGGAAAGTACTTGTTCTTCGCGACCAACCGCTCGTTCACGCCGGTGTACTCCGACGTCGACTGGGCGTTCATCTACCCCAACACGACCCACCTCGCGGTCGCCACGCTCTCCGACGACGTTATGTCACCCATGAGCCCGCGCGACGACTCGACGTCCGTCGCGAACGACAAGAAGGACGAGGAGAAGGACGACAAGAATGACAAGGACAAGAAGAAGGAAGCGCCCAAGGAGACGAAGGTCACGATCGCGGGCTTCGAGGACCGGGTGGTGATCCTGCCGCCCAAGCCCGGCAACATCGGGCGCATTCGCGCGGTGTCGGGCAAGGTCGTGTTCCACCGCCTTCCCAATACCGGCGCGGCCGATGAAGAGTCGCCGGTGATGTACTACGACCTCGCGGAGCGCGAGGAAAAGACCATCGTCGACGACGCCGACTACTACCAGGTGAGTGCGAACGGCGAGAAGATCATCGTCGGCAAGGACGACACGTACTACGTCGTCGATCTAAAGGAAGACCAGAAGCTCGAGAAGAAGATGCCGTCGGGCGACCTTGCGATGACGGTCGACCCGCGCGCGGAGTGGAAGCAGATCTTCAACGACGTGTGGCGCTTCGAGCGCGATTACTTCTACGACCCCGGGATGCACGGTGTGGACTGGCCGAAGATGCGCACGCAGTACGGCAAGCTCCTCGACGACGCGGTGACGCGCTGGGACGTCAACTTCGTCATCGGCGAGCTGATTGCGGAGCTGAACGCGTCACACACCTACCGCGGGGGAGGAGACGAAGAAGAAGCGAAGGAGATCGAGGTCGGCTACCTGGGCGTGGATTGGGAGCTGGCCAATGGCGCGTACCGCATCAAGAAGATCATCCGCGGGGCGGCGTGGGACACCGAGGTGCGCTCGCCGCTCGACATGTCGGGCATCGACGTCGACGAGGGCGACTACGTCCTCGCCGTCAACGGGCAGCCGCTCGATGTGAGCAAGGGGCCGTGGGCCGCGTTCGCGGGCCTCGCGAAGAAGCCGGTCGTGCTCACCGTCAATTCGAAGCCGTCGATGGACGGCGCGCGCTCGGTGCTGGTCGAAACCCTCGTCAGCGAGACGCGGCTTCGCCACCTGGCGTGGATCGAAGCCAATCGCAAGCGCGTCGACGAGGCGACGGACGGGAAGATCGGCTACGTGTACGTGCCCAGCACCGGCCGCGACGGACAGTCGGAGCTGGTGCGCCAGTTCGCGGCGCAGTTCCACAAGCAAGGACTGATCATCGACGAGCGCTTCAACAGCGGCGGTCAGATTCCGGATCGTTTCGTCGAGTTGCTGGACCGCAAGCCCCTCGCGTTCTGGGCCGTGCGCGACGGCCGCACGTGGCAGTGGCCGCCCATCGCGAACTTCGGACCCAAGGTGATGCTGATCAACGGGTGGAGCGGTTCGGGCGGCGACGCGTTCCCGGACTACTTCCGCAAGGCGGGCGTGGGTCCGCTCGTCGGCACGCGCACGTGGGGCGGGTTGATCGGGATCACGGGCGCGCCGTCACTGGTCGACGGGGGTGCGGTCACGGTGCCGACGTTTCGCATGTACGACCCCGACGGCACGTGGTTCCGCGAAGGCCACGGCGTCGATCCGGACATCGAGGTCAAGGAAGACTACACGCAGCTCGCGAAGGGCATCGACGTGCAGTTGGAGCGCGGGATTCAGGAAGTACTGCGACTGCTCGCGGCGAGCCCGTCACCGATGGTGAAACAGCCGGCGTTCGAGAAGCGGTAACCCCCGCGCGCAAGCCCGGGAAGCGTGATCACAACACGCTGTTGCGTTTGCCGCAGTCGATGCGTCACACGCTGAGTACGATTCGTGACGCTGGATACGCGGCGACGGCGCGCGCGAGGCCGTGTCCGCGATGGCGCGAGTTTCCGACTCGTATGCGTCTGACAATTCAGGTGCTCAAGGGGCTGGAACCGGTTCGCAAGCGCCCCATTCTCCATTGATTGGCGCGCGTGCTTCGAATCGAGGCGGCTGTTGCGCGTGTTTTTCGTCGTCATGACAAAGTGCTTTGCGGTGTCATGTTGACGTTTCACTGAACGCGATTATACTCCTGGTATCAGCGCATCCTCCCGCGCTGCGTTTCGACACGCGAGGAGGTTGCGCCATGCGTCTTCAGTCACTTTCCGATCAAGAGATCCTCACCCGAATCCACCACCTCGCCGCCCGCGAGCGCTCTCTAACGCGTCTCGTCCTGCTCCATCTCAAAGAGATCGAGCGACGACGGCTGCATCTCAAACAGGGCTACGCGTCGATGTTCGACTATTGCACCACGGGGCTGGGGTATTCGGCTTCGGCGGCCATGCGTCGGGTCAAGACGGCGCGCTGCGTGGCGCGTTTTCCCCTGGTCGACGACCTGCTCCGAAAGAACGAGGTCAACTTGAGCACCATCGCGCAGGTGTGCGATGCGCTGACGGAGAAGAATCACCGCGAATTGCTGTCACGGATTCGGAGCAAGTCCCAGCGCGAGGTCGAGACCATCCTGGCCGAGTATCGGCCTTGCGCGCAACCGCGCGAACGGGTGCGGACCATCGTGGTACGCGTGCCGGCTTCGCCGGTGCGTGCCGCGGGCGATGTTGCGGGGTCGAACGTGAGCGGGGCGGGGTGGAACATGAGGGATGGGGCGCCGTCTGTCGTAGCCACGGCGCCGGCGTCGAGCGACGGCCCCCCTTTACCTCTTAGCACGGAACACTGTGAAAAGAGTGATTACTACCGTAACGGTAGTGGCGACTCGCCGACCAGCAGTGAGGAGCGCGTCACGATTCCCGAGCACGTCGAGAAGCGCTCTCTTCTGCAATTCTCGGTCAAGCAGGAGTTCATGGCCAAACTCGAGAGGATCAAGTCACTCGCCTGGCACCGCTTGCCGGCGAATCCGTCGTTGGAACAGGTCTTCGATTTTGTAATGAACTGCTATATCGCGAAAGAGGATCCCGCTGCGCGACGGGAGCGACGGCGGGTGCGCGAAGACGTGTCTACAGAGAACGTGAAGACGCCTGACCGTCAGGCCGCAGCCCAGCATGGTGGATCGCGTGGTCGTTACGTGGCCGCTGCGCTCAAAGACGAGGTGTTCACGCGCGATCAGGGTCGTTGTACCTATGTGGGTGCCACAGGCAAACGATGTACATCGACGCGCGCGTTACAAATCGACCACGTCCAGCCGATCGCGCGCGGGGGAGAAGGTAACGCGGGGAATCTCAGACTGCTATGCGCCTATCACAATCGCCTGGAGGCCGAGCGCATACTGGGGTCAATGGGTAACCCGACGCCGCGCGGACTGCGGCTATGACCGTTTGACGCGTGCCGCGGGATCACGATCCGGTTGACCGCCCCAGGCGCGTCACCACGGATTCGTCGCCCACACGGATAGTTCCGGGATCATCGCGCGGTCGTCGAGCTCCAAGACCGACTTGATCGCGTACGCGATCTCCATCGAAGTGAGCTTGTTGGGCGGTGCGGTGCGCTCCTTGCCGTCTTCGCGACCGAAGGCGGTCGCCACTTCGCTGGGTGCCACCAGCGTCACGCGGATGTTGTGCTTGCGAAGCTCGGCCTGCCAGCACTCGGTCATGCCGCGCAGGGCGAACTTCGAGGCCACGTAGACGCTGCCGCCGGCGAAGCCCTTGAGCCCCGCGGTCGAGCCGATATTGACAATGTGCCCGTGGGACTTCTGCGCCTTGAACACGGACGCGGCGCGCGCGCCCATCAAGGCCGCGCCGTAGACGTTCACGCGGAATACCTTCTCGAACTCTTCGAAGGTCACGGATTCCAAGTCGGCGAATTCGCCGATCCCGGCGTTGTTGATCAAGCCATCGAGGCCGCCGAGCCGCGCGCGAACCTCTTCGAACGTTCGATCGATGTCGCGCGGGTTGCCGGCGTCCGCCACGATGGGCACGGCACCCATCGCGGTCGCCGCCTTGACCAAGCGCTCTTCGTGGCGCCCGGTGATGGCAACGCGCGCGCCGGCCTCCGCCAAGACCTGCGCGGTCGCGCGGCCGATGCCCAGGCTTCCGCCGGTGACGAGAATTCTTGCGTTCCTGATATTCATCGCGCGCTCCTCCTAGTCGATCCGCCGCTATCGCGGCGGCGCCTACCCAGCCTCCGCCACCAAATCCCGGAAGTTCGACAGCGAGACCAGCTTGAAGTCCTCGCGGTGCAGCCGCGGGTCGTCCTGTATCTCGATGCGCATCCGGTACTGCTTCTCGAGCGCCTCCAGCATGGTGCCGCGCTGTTCTTCCAAGAACACGCCGAACGACGTGTTGACGCGTAATTGAATGCGGCGCTCCTTGGTCCGCTGTCCGATGCGGTGAATCTGCCGCTCGACCTTGTTGGCCAGGGTGTCGAACGAGAGCACCTTGCCGGTGCCGCGGCAGTAGGGGCACTCTTCGCTCAAGAAATGCAGCAACGACGGCCGCACGCGCTTGCGACTGATTTCGACCAGCCCCAGGTCGCTGATGGCGAACGCCTTCGCGCGCGAGCGGTCGCGGCGCAAGTGGTTGCGCAGCTCGGCCAATACCTTCTTCTTGTTGGCCTCGCTCTCCATGTCGATGAAGTCGATGACGATGATGCCGCCGATGTCGCGGAGCCGCAACTGCCTCGGCACTTCGCGCGCCGCCAGCAGGTTGGTCTCGAGGATGGTCTCCTCCTGGTCGCGCTTGCCCACGAAGCGACCGGTGTTGACGTCGACCACGACCATGGCTTCGGTCTGGTCGAACACGAGGTAGCCCCCCTTCTTGAGCCACACCTTGCGCTCGAGCGTCTTCTCGATCTCGTTCTCGATGTTGTACTTCTCGAAGATGGGCGTCTTGTCGCGAAACAGGAGTGTGCGCGACGCGAGCTCGGGGCTCACCTGTCGCAAGTGGCGCACGAGCCGGCGGTACTCGCGCTCGTTGTCCATCCAGATCTTGTCGATATCCTCGGCGATCAAGTCGCGCACCATGCCGACCACCATGCCGACCTCTTCATGCACAAGCTCTGGCGCCTGGGCTTTCTCCGCACGCCTCCGAATTTCCTGCCAGAGCTTGTGCAGGTAGTTAATGTCGGCAACAATCTGTTTGTCTTCCACGCCTTCACACGCGGTGCGCGCGATGACGGCACAGTTGGGCGGCTTCTTCTTCGAGATGAGTGTCCGCAAGCGCGCGCGTTCCTGACGCGATTCGATCCGCCGCGATATCCCGAGATAATCGCTGTTGGGCATGTAGACGACGTGGCGGCCCGGCAGGGAGACCTGCGTGGTGAGACGCGGGCCCTTGGTGCCGATGGCTTCCTTGGTCACCTGGACCAAGACCTCCTGGCCCTTGGTCAGCATCTTCTCGATGGGCTGCACGGCGGGCCGGTCGCGCGGCTCGCGCCGTCCGCGATCGTCGCGGCCCCCGCGATCGTCGCGCCCTCGCCCGCCGCGGCGGTTGTCGTCGCGGCGCCCGTTGCGATCGTTGCGATCGCCGCGACCGCCACGGTCACCGCGGTCATCGCGATCGTCTTCGTCGTCGCGACCGCGACCGCGCCGTCCGTCGTCGTCCTCGTCGACGTCGACTTCGCCTTCCATCCCCTCGGTGTCCGGCACGAGGTCGCTCGCGTGGAGGAACCCCGCCTTCTCGTAGCCGATGTCGACGAACGCGGCCTGGATGCCGGGGAGGATCGCGTTCACGCGACCCAGGTAGATGTCGCCCACCAGGCGCCGCGTCGCCGCGCGCTCCACCATGAACTCGACGAGCTCGCCTTCTTCAACGATGGCGGCCCGCACCTCCTGCGAGGTCGAATTGATCAGAACTTCTTTCATACGCTTGCTTGCACGACTCCTTCGTCGAGCGGAGAGACCAGCCGGTCGCCGCGGGCCACGAATTGTGCGAGACGCACGACTTTGATTGGCACGCGAAACGACTCGGGATCTCCGATTGCGGCCGAGACCACGTCCTCCGGGGTGACGATGCGACCGTTTTGCATGGTCGACGTGTAGCGGATGCGGAGCGCGTCCTCTGATTGGACGACGTCCGCCTCCCGCACCCGGGGTACTGTCTCGGCATGGTTGTTAGTGAGGAACCGATTCGAGATGCGGCTGGAAACGGCCCTCGCGTCCGTCCCGGCGTCGTCGGCCGCGACGGATACTTCGAGCGACACGGCGCTCATGTCCGACGCGAGCTTGGGCGTGCGGTCGTCGATCGCGACGACGCGATTGACCACGAGCCCTTCGGGCAGCTTTTCGTTCACGAGAGCGGCGAAATCGTCCATCCCAGCAGAGGTGAAGTCCTCCATGGTGATGTCCATGTACTCTTCGCGACTCTCCCACCCGGTCCGCAAAGGCGGACCGAAGGACATGCGCATGTGCGGGTGGAAGCCTTCGCTCCACGCGACCGGTACACCGGCCGCGGCGAAGGCCCGCTCGAACATACGAACGACGTCCTTGTGGGACGTAAAGCGAACCGTTCCCAGCTTCTCGAACTGGATCCTAATTTTCACACTGTGCGCGGCACACCCGCGCGTTGTTGTTGCAAACGACCGGAACCGCCGGGGCTCAACGGCCTCTCGGCAATCGCGCGCGCGAATCTCCTAAGAACCGTCAGGCGACGGCGGAGTCTTCGAACACGGACTTGTTCAGGCCGGACGCCATCGGAATCGGATACTCGCCGCTGAAGCACGCGTTGCAAAAATGATCCGGATCGTCGACGACCGAACGAAGGTCCGCGATGGTCAGGTACTCGAGGCTTTCGACCCCGAGGTACTGGCGGATGCCTTCGACGGACGTCGACGACGCGATCAGCTCGCTTCGCGACGGCATATCGATCCCGTAGAAGCAGGGGAACTTGACGGGGGG
Organism: Candidatus Latescibacterota bacterium; assembly: GCA_022615275.1. Lineage (GTDB taxonomy): Bacteria > Krumholzibacteriota > Krumholzibacteriia > WVZY01 > JAKEHA01 > JAKEHA01. The sequence continues at coordinate 3,119 of JAKEHA010000145.1, read as the reverse complement.
AGACGCGATGCGCAGGTGGACTTCCTTCGCACCGGCCTTTCGGAGCATGGCAACGAGTTTCTTCATCGTGGAACCACGAACGATCGAGTCGTCCACCACCACTACCCGCTTTCCCTTCAGCACACCGTCCACCGTGTTGAATTTCAGCCGCACCGTTCCATCGCGGAGGCGCTGGCTGGGTTGGATGAACGTACGCCCGACGTAGTGATTCCGAATCAGCCCGATCTCGAACGGAATGCCCGAGGCCTGGGCGAACCCCAAACTCGACGTATTGCTCGAGTCCGGCACAGAGATGACGATGTCGGCGTCGACCGGGTGGTTCTTGGCCAGGACCACGCCCAGCTTGCGACGAACCTTGTCGACGTTTTCCCCGAACACCTTGCTGTCCGGACGCGAGAAGTAGATGAACTCGAATATGCACTTGGCCTGCTGCTGGGGTTCGAACGCCTTTCGAGACCGAATCCCCCGCTCGTCTACGATGACGAGTTCCCCTGGCTCGATGTCTCGAACGTATTCGGCGCCGATGATGTCCAGCGCACAGGATTCGCTGGTGATGATGGTTGCATCACCCTTGACGCCCATACAGAGCGGCCGGAACGACTGCGGGTCGCGAACGGCGATGAGTGAGTCCTTCGTCAATAAGAGAACGGAGAACGCACCCCGCAGTTGCTGCACCGCGTCGACGATCATCGAATCGAGAGTCTCTTCCTTGCTGCGCGCGATGAGGTGGAGAATGACCTCGCTGTCCATCGTGGTATTGAAGATGGACCCCGTGGCTTCCATTTGCGATCGAAGCTCGCGGGCGTTGACGAGGTTTCCGTTGTGCGCGAGGGCGAGTTTCCCGACCCGGCAGTCCACCAAGAGCGGCTGGATGTTCGCCACGCGTGGCAGCCCGGTCGTCGAGTAGCGGTTGTGACCGATGGCGGCTTTCCCCTCGAGACGAGCGATGGAGTCCTCGTCGAACACGTGCGCGACGAGACCCATCCCTTTGTGCTCGTACATCCGGTCGCCGTCGGTGGAGACGATGCCGGCGCCCTCTTGACCGCGGTGCTGTAGGGCGTACAACCCGAGGAACGTGCTTTCAGCCGCACCCTCGGAGTCATAAATCCCGAACACACCGCACTCCTCGTGGAGCGACTCGATCATGAGCGCACCCGCTCGATCCTTCCGGCGGAGACGAACTCGGCGCTTTGGTAATTGGGGTTCAGGAGAAGCCCCTGGTCGCGCCGTTTCGTCACCGCGATCTGTCTGGCCGTTTCCACCGCCGCCTGGTCGTCCGAAGCAACTATCGCGAGCCACCATACGGTGGCTCGTCCGGGGCACCGGACCGTGACGGTCCCTAGCCCATCTGGCGCCGATAGCTCTCGGGTGAGTTTGGCGGCGATGCCGTCCCGGCCGGCCGAGTCGTCGTCTTGGACGAACACCTCGACCAAAAAAACCGGAGACGCATTCAGAATATCGGCTTTGCTCCCCGGCTTTCCATCGAAATCTGTGCCAGAGCCCCCCGCGTTACCCAATGACTGCCCGAAGCGCTTCGCCAGATCGGCGTGCGAGGGGCCGTCCAGGCGGGTCTCCGAATCCCACCGGCACTCGAGCGAGTACATGTGCTTATTGCGGTTATAGAACGTGCTCTGGCGCGCCAGGGTCTTCTTGAGGCCGTCTACGACGGCCTCTGGTTGGCCACCGGACTCAAGAAGCAGGTGGAAGAAATCCCACCGCTTGAGGCCGGAAAGCCGGTCGCCGAAACCCATCTTCTCGACCAGCGCCAAACGGGCGGTCGAGGCGGTCAGGTCGGGGCCGCGCAGGCCGACCAGGAGTCGGGCGTCGATGGAGGTCAGTGAGGGCATGCGAAGTCGAACCGTCCTATCGGATCTCGAGCCAGAAGGAAGCGCCGTGCGTCGCGACGTTCTTCATTTCGGCGCGCTCCCAGAGCGGGGCCAGCACGCGTTTCAACTCCGGGTCGTGTGCGATGAACGCATTGGGCAAAACCACCTCGAACCGCTTCCCCTCCGCCAGGAGATACGCCGCCAACAGGTATTGCTCCGAGTAGTAACGATGGATCCACGACGCCGGGTAGTCGAAGGGCAGGGTGACGTCGTGTATCTCGACCAGCACGCCGGTCCTCAATCTCGGGAAAACGTCCAGAAAGATCGTGGTCGCGTCGGAGTTCATGAACACGCGGTGCGAATTGTCGACATAGAGTATGTCGTCCGCGCCCAGGCGGTCGAACAGTTCGAGGTCCACCTCTTCGACCGGCTTGCGAACGACTTCGTCGCAAATCGCGTCGATCTCCGCACGCGGGTGCGGATCGATGGACACGATCTTGGTTTGCAGGCCGTGATCGTTGATGGCCCGGCGCGCGAACTTGGTCGAGTTGCCGGAGCCGACTTCCACGTAGAGCCTCGGCTTGCGGGTCGCGACGAAACCGTAGAGCGCGACTCCGTCCAACGCGGGCATCCAACCGTTCACCCAGCAGGGCTCGGCGGGCGGGGTGGTCGGGGTGCGCCGCTCCGGAATCGTCACCAGACGATCCGCAAGAGGCAAGAAGGACTGCAGGTTGGCTCGATAGACAGCCCGGTCTCCGTCGAGGATCTCGTGCAGTCTCTGATGAGGATGGTCCTCGTCCCACCGTTGCCGCGACGCGAGGGGGTAGTCCAGGAGAACCACCGTCTCCGGAGACACCTCGTGGGCGGCCCGTCGCAGAACTCTGACCAGGAGCGGGTGCTTTCGCACTTGCGACGCGGCCAACTCTCGAAGCCCCATCTTGTTCATGCAATCGCCCTTCGCAGCGATTCGAAGAACCCGCGTCCCGGACCCGCCGCGTAGAGGTCCTTCGGTCCGACGCCGTCGCGGCTTCGTCCCCAGGTGCCGCCGACGCGACGCGGCACCTGGTGCGCCCACGCGCCCCGCTCGGGGTGCGGCATGATCGCGAGCACGTTGCCTCGTGGGTTGGTCAGCGCCGCGATCGCGAATTGCGCGCCGTTGGGATTCTCGGGGAACCGCTGCGCGGTCTCGCCGCGCGCGCTGCAATACGTCAGCGCGACTCCGTCGCCCTTTTCGAAGTGCGCGCGCACACTTTCGTTCGCCGTCACGAAGCGACCCTCGCCGTGCGCGAGCGG
>JAKEHA010000144.1 GCA_022615275.1 Candidatus Latescibacterota bacterium | reverse complement strand
GTCTACGAGGCGGGCCGCATCGTCCACGTCGGGCTCAAGTTCGAGGGGACGATCGACAGGGAGATCGACGCCCGCGGCAAGCTCGTCGTCCCCGGCTTCATCGACACCCACGTCCACTCGGGCCACCGCGCCTCCCATCGGCTCATCACCGACGTCGGACGCCCCGACTTCTTCGGCCAGCCCTTTCTCGAGAAAGCCCTGGCCGCACAGGACGAAGGCGCGAGTTACGTTGGCGTCGGGCACGTCTTCGCGACCACGTCAAAGGTCAAGTCGACGGAGCCGGCGGGTTTGGACGCTATCTCGCGCGTTTCCGCGCGACTTTCCATCCCCGTGATCGCGATCGGCGGCATCTCCGAGGCCAACGCGGCCAGCGTAATCAAAGCGGGTGCGTGGGGGATCGCGGTGATCGGGGCGGTGTGCGCGACCGAGGATCCGCGCGCGGCGACCGCGCGCTTGCGAGAGATCGTGGAGAAGCGCGAGGGCTAGAAGTAAATCGCCACCCAGACCGTGTCTTCGCCGGGTGCGGTCCAGTCGACGCGGTGGCGTTGGTGCGGCGCGATGGTGATGTGGTCGCCCGCGCCCAACTCGACCACGCGGCCGTCGTCGAAACGAATCTTCGCGCTCCCCTTCACCACCATCACCCACTCGCTCTCGTCCTGGTCGTACCAAAAATCCGGCGGCGAGGCGTGGCCGCGAGAGACGATGCGCTCCACGCGGGCGCCGGCGTCACCCGCCAAGCGTTCCGCCCATTCGCCCGCGAGCGAAGCGGGGATGCTTTCGAAGAGATTGCGTTTGGTATGCACGCGTTCGCTAGCGAAGCATCTGGAGACGCTCCGCGAGTTCGCCGCCGAACATCTCTTGCAACAGGTGCCCCGCGCCCGGTACGACTTCGAGGTACGAGTCGACTCCCATCTGGTGCAGGCGGGCGTGAGCTACTTCCACCTGGGGCCTCCAAATAGCGTCCTCCTCGCCGACCACGAACAGCACGCGAACGCCGCTCAGCTTCCCGAGCTCGTCGGGCTTCTCGGTGGTCGGAAAGCCCGGGATCGCGACCACGCTCTTGATGCGCTGCGGGTGGGCGATCGCGACTCCGAAGGCCGGCCCCGACGACGGGCCGTAGCACGCGAGGTGGAACTTGCTGCCTTCGACTTGGTAGCGACGCGCGATCTCGTCCAGGAGCGTCGCGGTCACATCGACCGCGTCGGCCGTCAACAGCGCGGGGCTTTCGACCGTGATCCACCCGCGTTGCGACGTGTCCTCACCCCAGAACAACCCTCCCCAGTTCCCGTCCACCTTCTTGCCGTGGCCCGGTGCGACCAGCACCGGGTACGCGCGCCCCGGTTCGTACCCGACCGGTAAATCGACCGAGAACGGGAGGGTCGCTTCGTCCGTGAGTTTCAGAGTGAAGTAGTTGCGCTCCAGGGGAAGCTGGAAGCGCGGATCGGTGCGCAGGGACGCCAGGTCGGGGTCGCTCGCCATCTGGTCGCGATCGGCGAAGCCGGCCCGCTTGGCGCCCAGCAGCGCCTTGAAGGCGTCGTCCTTGTCGCCCTTGAGCGCGTACGCGCACGCCAGATTATAGAACGCGCTCGCGCGCACGGCCGCGAACTCGGCCGCCTTGTGCCCCGCGGTAATGGCGCCGTCGAGGTCTCCGGCGGCGTGGCTCGCGCGCGCGAGTACGAACCACGCGTTGGGGTCGTTGGGCGCCTGTGCGACGGCTTTCCTCGCGAGCTCCACCGCCGGCTTGGGCTGGTTCTTCTCCAGCAGCTCTTCCGCTTGCGCGAGCGGTGACGCGGGCGCTTCGGTCTGCGGGTGCGCGGCCGGCGCGAACGCGAGGAGCGCAAGGAGCGCGCACCCCGCGGCGCGCGCGATGGGCGCCATCAGCGCGCCACCTCCTGCGCCGAGCCTTCCACCGTGATGGCCGTGCGCACCGAATTGGCGATGAAGCAGTGCTCGTGCGCCTCCTCGTGGAGCTTGGCGAGCGCGGCCTCGTCCGGGCGGTGCCCCGCCGCGAACGTGATATTGGGCTTGATCACGACGCGCGTGACGGCGAGGCGTCGCTCCTCGTTGGGCTCCAGCCACCCGACCGCCTCGTCTTCGTAGCGTTCGACCACGATGCCCTTGCGCGCGCACAGCGCGAGAAACGTCAGCAGGTGGCAGCTCGAAATGGCGGCGACCAGCGCTTCCTCGGGATCGACGCCCTGCACGGTGCCGCGGTACTTCGGGGCCGCGGTGGCCTTGACGACCACGCCGCTCTTGGGAAACGACCACGAATGATCGCGGTTGTAGTCTTCGTAACGGAACGACTCCGTCTCCTTCGTCCACGCAACGCTTGCACGATGTTCGGACACGATTGCTTCCCTTCTTGCGGCCCCTGGGACGGCGTTTCACGCCGTCCGTTTCGTTCTCTCCAGCGCGCCCGCGATGGCCAGGAACTCGCCGATGTTGTCCATCGTGACCAGCCCGACCAGGCGGCCCTGATTCGATACCGGTGCGGTGCTCGAACGCCGCTGGCTCAAGCGGCGAAACGCGGCGTCGAGCATCTCCGACGCCTCCACGACTTCGACGTCCGTCTCCATGACGTCGGCGACGGGCACGCGGGCGCCGTCGCGCGCGAGTGCTCGCAAAAGATCCTTCTGCAACAGAATGCCCACCACGCGCCCGTCTTCGACAACCGGAAAATCCTTCTGCGTCCCCGCGAGCGTCATCGTGATCGCCTTCTCCAAAGAATCGCGCAGCGAAAGGGTGTCGAAGCTCGTCACCATCGCGCGGCTCACCGGAATACCTTCGAGCGAGTGCTTCATCGAGACCATGCCCGCTTCGGCCGCGGCTCCGATCCACACGAAGAAGGCGATGAAGATCAGCATCGGATTGACGAACAACCCCACGAAGCCGAACAAGAGCGCCATCATCTGCCCCACCGTGGCCGCGAGGTGGGTGGCGCGCGTGTACTCCATGCGCGTGGCGAGCAGTGCCCGCAGCACGCGCCCGCCGTCCATGGGAAACGCGGGCAGCAAATTGAACAGCACCAGGAAGACGTTGACGGCGATGAGCCGGTTCAAGAACGACCCGCTGTCCACGCTGAAATCGGGGATGCCGGCGGCGAGGCCGGTGATGGCGATCAGAACGCCGGCGATGACGACGTTCACGGCCGGACCGGCCAGTGCCACCCACAGTTCCTGGCGGGGGTCGTCGGGCATGCGCTCCAGGCGCGCCACCCCGCCGATCGGGAGCAATGTAATGTCGCGCGTGACGATGCCGTAGCGGCGCGCGGTCAGCGCGTGCCCCAGTTCGTGCAGCACCACGCACCCGAAGATGGTCAGGATGAAGAAAACGCCTTCGAGAGCCGCACTCGCGCTCTCGCCCTGACGCCAGCTCAGCACGCCGATCCACACCAGCAGCAAGAGGAACGTCAGGTGCATGTAGACCGGGATGCCGAAGAGGCTCCCGATTCGAATCGACCACTTCATGCCGTGAATATACACCTTCCCGCCCCCGCGGTCGAACCGTGTGCCTGTGGTACACTCGGGGCTCGCGAGCGCGCTTCTTTCCACCGCGCGCGCGCCTCCAACCGATGAAGCACGCACTCACCATCGCGGGCTCGGACTCCGGCGGCGGCGCCGGCATCCAGGCCGACTTGAAGGCGTTCCACGCCCACGGCGTATTCGGCGCGAGCGTCATTACAGCGGTCACGGCACAGAACACGCGCGAGGTACGTAGCGCCTTCGATCTCCCCGTGGAAATAGTGCGCGCGCAGCTCGAGGCGGTGCTGGACGACCTCGACATCGCCGCGGCCAAGACCGGCATGCTGTCGTCGGCCGCGATCATCGAGTCGGTCGCCGACGTAATCGACGCGCGGCGTCTCGGGAATCTCGTCGTCGACCCCGTGATGATCTCCAAGAGCGGATTTCGACTCCTGCGCGACGACGCCATCGACGCTCTCGTGCGACGACTGATCCCGCGCGCGCTCGTGGCAACGCCCAACCTCCACGAAGCCGCGCTGCTCGCCGCGATGCCCATCGAATCCCTGGACGACATGCGACGCGCGGCCGAAAAGATTGGCGCACTTGGCGCTCACGCGGTCGTGGTCAAGGGCGGCCACGCGCGCTTCGCGCTGGCGGTCGACGTGCTATGGACGCGGGATGGGGCGATCGAGGTGCTTCGCCCCGAAGGCGAGGTCGCCGAGCGCAGCGTGCACGGCACCGGCTGCACGTTCTCGGCCGCCATCACCGCCCGCATCGCACTGGGCGAAGGGGTCACACCCGCGGTGCGAAACGCCAAGCGCTACATCACGCGCGTAATCCGCCACGCCTTCGAACCCGGCCACGGCCACGCGGTCGGCGACGCGTTCTATTTCATGGAACCGGATGAGTGGGAGCGGAATGAACGGGAGTGAGCGCATGCTAGTCCTCGAGCGACGCGCGCAGGGCGGCGCGCGCCAGGAGGCGGGTCGAATCGAGGACCGGGAGCGGCGAGTTCTCCTCGGTGATAATGAGCGGCACTTCGGTGCAGCCCAGCACGACCGCTTCGCAGCCCTGACCCCGCATCTCGCTGATCAGCCCCGTGAAGTAGGCGCGGGATTCCGCGGTGAACTGGGCCGCCACCAATTCGTCGAAAATGATCCGATTGACGAGTTTGAGGTCCTTGTCGGCGGGCAGCACGATCTCGATGCCGTAGTCGTCGAGCTTCTCCTTATAGAAACTCGACTCCATCGTCCACGCGGTACCGATCAGCCCCACCTTCTTGAAGCTGTGGCTCCCCGCTTCGCGCGCCACTTCCTCCGCGATGTGGAGCCAGGGGAGCTTGGCCTGCTTGGCGACGTCGTCGAACACGCGGTGCACCGTGTTGTCGGGGCAGATGACCAGCTCGGCGCCCGCCTTGGCCAGCTTCGCTTCCGACGAGAGCATCAGCGCCGCCACTCCGTCCCAGCGCCCGGCCTCCATGAGACGCACGTAGTCGCTGAACGGGTGCGTGTGCATGCTCACCTCGGGGTGGGCGTGCTTCTTCCCCATCAGCTCGGGGGCTTCGGTGCACACGGTGGTGTAACAGAGGGCCGCACCCTCCGCGCTGCACGCAACGATGCCGATGTGCTTCGCCATGCCCCTCGTCGGGAAAGAGAAAACTTCGCTAGCTCGCCTTGCCGGACCCGTGGCAGTACGCTTCGTACACGCCGTCCAGGAAGTGCCACAGGGCACCCGCGGCCTGGTCCGCGACCGCGATCGCGCGCGTCTGTTCCTCTTCGGTACGGCACTGCTCGACCAGCAACTCGCGCTCAACGCGGCTGTGCTCGATGTCGGCTTCCTCGTGGACGGTGAAGAACTCGACCGCGCGCGCGTCCTCGAGCGCGTAGAACTTGGCCAGGCCCTCGCGCTTGGTCCTGGCGACCAGCGGGACCTGCGACTCGTACGCATAGAGCGCCGCCAGGCCGTCGCGGAAGTCGTCGCTGCGCGTCAGCCGCGTCATGGTCTCGACCGACTCGCGCGTTTTCGCGAGCAGAGGCGCGCGGCGCACCGCGTCGCGGTCGACACCGAGGCCGTCGGCGAAGCGCATCCACAACTCGGGGTGGTTCTTGTCGCCCTGGTCCTCGTCGACCAGATTCTCGAGCAGGAGCTGGCGCACGCGGATGTCGTCGCAGGCGGAATGGGCGGCACTCACGTAGCGAGGGAACACGCGCACGTGCGCGTAGTACTGCTTCGCGTACTCGCGAAGGGCTTCGAGCGAGAGCGCGCCCTCGTTCCAAAGCTGATAGAAGGGATGCGTGAGCAGCGCGCGAGAAGCAATCGTCTCGTCGAGCCGCTTCAGGAAATCGGCACCGTGCACCTTGGGCACCTCCGTACAATGGGCAATTCGTAATTCGGGCTCCGCCGGGCGGCGGGTCCGCGGGCCAGCAATTCCGCAAATGTAACCGCGCCGGGCCGCGATTTCAAACCTTTTGTGGCGGGCCCGAAAAGTGCGCGGCGACGCCCTGCGCGGGGCCTCTCCGCCGTCGAGGTTGACACCCCCGGGCACGGGCCGGATACTGGGCACGGCCCTTGCACGAGAGCCGCTCATTATGGCGACCACGGTCCACGACACGATTCCCCGCCAGTTTCTGGCCTCGGTCGAGTCCTTCCACCGGCCCGACGCGTTTCGCCACAAAGTCAATGGGAGCTACCGCGACATCTCCCACGGCGAGGTGTACGCGCGCGTCAGCGCCCTGGCGTGCGCGCTGCAGTCGATGGGCGTCGGCAAGCGCGACCGCGTCGCCATTCTCTCCGAGAATCGAATCGAGTGGGTGATCGCGGACCTCGCCATTCTGTCCTGCGGCGGCGTCAGCGTCCCCCTGTACGCAACTCTTCCCGCCAACCAAGTCGAGTACATGCTGCGCGACTCGGGGGCGCGCATCGTCTTCGTGTCGTCGAGCGCGCAGCTGGCCAAGATCGATTCCATCCGCGGCCGTCTGCCCGAGCTGGAGCACGTCGTCGTCTTCGACGCCGACACCACCGAAGGCGGGGCGCGCTCGCTCGAATCGGTCATCGCGGACGGACGCGCGTTGGCGGCCGAGACCGACTTTCGCGCCCTGGTGGGCGATGTCGGCGCGTCGGACTGGGCCAGCATCATCTACACGTCCGGGACCACGGGCGAGCCCAAGGGTGCGATTCTCTCGCACGGCAACTTCATGAGCAACGTGCGCCAGTGTCTCGAGGTGTACGACATCGGCCCCGCCGACGTGTGCCTTTCGTTCCTGCCGTTGAGCCACGTCTTCGAGCGCATGGCCGGCTTCTATACCATGATGACCGCGGGCGTGTCCATCGCGTATGCCGAGTCGATCGAAACCGTGTCCGACAACCTGCGCGAAGTCACGCCCAGCATCGTGTGCAGCGTCCCGCGCGTGTACGAGAAGATGTACGCGCGCGTGCTCGACAGCGTCGCCAAGAGCCCTCCGCTGCGTCGCGCGCTGTTCTGGTGGGCGATCGGGGTGGGCAAGGCGTACCTGTATGCGTCGCTCGCGGGCGGCGCGAGTTCGTTACTCACCGCCAAGCGCCGCCTCGCGCACGCGCTCGTGTTCAAGAAGCTGGAAGCACGCGTGGGGGGCAAACTGCGCTTTTTCCTCTCCGGCGGCGCCCCGCTCGCGCGCGAGATCGCCGAGTTCTTCAACGCGGCCGGGGTTCGCATCATGGAGGGCTACGGGCTCACTGAAACCTCGCCCGTGATCTCCGTCAACACGTTCGAGAACTTCCGCATCGGCACGGTCGGCAAACCCGTGCCGGGCGTGGAGGTCAAGATCGAGGAGGACGGCGAGATCGTCGTGCGCGGTGACAACGTTATGCAGGGCTACTTCAAGAAGCCGGAAGCGACCGCCGAAGCGCTCGCCGGCGGCTGGTTCCACACCGGCGACATCGGCCACCTCGACCCCGACGGCTTCCTCGTCATCACCGACCGCAAGAAGGACCTGATCGCGACCGCGGGCGGCAAGAAGGTGGCACCGCAGCCCGTCGAAGGCCGACTCAAGCAGAACCCGTTCATCGCCGAGGCGGTGCTGGTCGGCGACCGGCGGCCGTTCATCGGAACCTTGATCGTTCCCAACTTCGAGCGCTTGGTGGCGTGGGCGCGAGAGCACGCGATCGCGCAAGAGGACCCGCTACGATTGGTGGAGGCGTCCGCGGTGCGCGAGCTGTACCAGAAGATCGTCGACGGCGTGAACGCCGACCTCGCGCAGTACGAACGCGTCAAGGGCTTCGTGCTCTTGGGCCAGGAACTCACCATCGACGCCGGCCACCTCACGCCCACGCTCAAGGTGCGCCGGCGCATCGTCGAGAAGACCTACCACAACGAGATCGAGGCGATGTACCAGTCGGGTGCCGCGGCTCGTGCCACGACCGAAGTGGGCGGGTAAACGGCCCGCGTCAGCGGGTCTTGCGTTCGGCGATCACACTATATTGCCCATCGTCTCGACCCAAGGTTTTCTGCTAGCTTGGGGACATGATGTCCTCTTCCGGGCGCACCCTGCGCTTCGCTCTCGTCGTCATCGGAGCGGCCTTGGGCTTGAGCACGTTCACCTTCTATTACGCCGAAGGGTTTTCGTACTTTTCCACCGACCCGGCGGCGTGCAAGAACTGCCACATCATGAACGACCAGTACGATTCTTGGCTGAAGGGCCCGCACCACGCCGTGGCCACGTGCGTGCAGTGCCACCTGCCGCACGATTTCGTGGGTAAGTACATCGCCAAGGCCGAGAACGGATATCATCACTCGAAGGGATTCACGCTTCAGGATTTCCACGAACCTATTCGAATCAAAGCCAGGAACGCCGCCGTGTTGCAGGAAAACTGCGTGCACTGCCACGAAGACTTCGTGCACGGCGTGCTGCGCGGCGCTTCTGCCTCCGACGAAACGGCGCGCTGCGTGCACTGCCATCGGAACATCGGACACGGAGCGAGGGGGTAAACCGTGAGCGAGAAGCTGGGGCCGTTTGTGCGCAGACACGCGACGCTGCTCGCAATCGTCGCCGCCGCGGCGGTCGGCACCGTCGTGGTGGCGGCGCTCTTGACCAACATCATCGAGCGCAAGCACGAGGGCAAGAACCGGTACGCGCGCCTGGTCGACGTCACCGAGGAAACCGTCGACGCCGCGCCGTGGGCGATGAACTGGTCGCGCCAGTACGACGGCTACCGGCGCACGGTCGACGTCACGCGCACGCGCTTCGGGGGCTCCGAGGCGCTGCCCGAGCAGAAGATCGAGCGCGACCCGTGGCTCAAGCGCATGTTCGCCGGTTACGCCTTCGCGATCGACTACCGCGACCGGCGCGGCCACGCCTACATGCTGGCCGACCAGGAGATGACCAAGCGCGTTACCGAGCGCCCGCAGCCCGGTTCGTGCCTGCATTGTCACAGCTCGGTGATGCCCACCTACCGCCGCCTCGGCCAGGGCGATGTGTTCGCGGGATTCGAGGCGCTCGGCAAGATGACGTACGCGGACGCGCACGCCGAAGTCGTGCGCACGGGGTCGATGAATCCGGTGGCGGGTGGCACCGAGATCCGCTTCGAGCACGCGAAGGGCGCGCATCCGCTGGGGTGCGTCGACTGCCACGACCCCAAGTCGATGGAGCTGCGCGTCACGCGACCCGGGTTCATTCGCGGCATCCAGGCCCTCGCGGCGAGCGACGCGCCCGTGCCGCACCTGCCGAGCATCGAGCGCTGGCGCGAGCGGGGCGCGCCGGGCCTCTACGACCCCAACGAAGAAGCGACGCGCCAGGAGATGCGCTCCTTCGTGTGCGGGCAATGCCACGTCGAATACTACTGCGGGCCGAAGACCACGCTGTTCTTCCCGTGGAGCAACGGGCTCGAGGTGGAAGCGATCGAGGCCACCTACGACGGTTTCCGGTTCGACGACGGAAGTCGCTTCTTCGATTGGAAGCACGCCGAAACGGGCGCCGAGGTCTTGAAGGCTCAGCACCCCGAGTTCGAACTATGGAGTCAAGGCATCCATGCCCGCGCGGGCGTGGCGTGCGCGGACTGCCACATGCCGTACCAGCGCGACGGTTCCGTGAAGGTCTCCGACCATTGGGTGCGCAGCCCGATGCTCAACATCGCGCGCGCGTGCCAGGCCTGCCACCCGGTCGGGGAAGACGAGCTGGAGGCGCGCGTCACCGTCATCCAGAACCGCACCCGCGAACTCATGGAGCGCGCCGCGGCGGCCATGACGGACATGCTCGACGCGATCGGCGCGGCCCGGGGCTCCGGGGCGAGCGATGTGCAACTCGCGGCCGCGCTCGAGCTGCAACGCAAGGCGCAGTGGCGGCTCGACTTCATCGCGGCCGAGAACTCGATGGGCTTCCACGCCCCGGCCGAAGCGGCCCGCATCCTGGGCGAATCGATCGACTACTCGCGCCAGTCGCAGCTCGAGGCGGCGATGTGGCACTACCTGCCGGCCTCCAAGGACCGGCGCTAGCCCAGGTAGCGCTCGCGAATGATGCCCATGTGGTGGCGTTCGTGGCCCGCGACGATGTACGCGAGCGCGCGCACCGACACCGGGTTGTCCGACGCGATGCCCTTGCGGGTCCACGCCGCGTCGTCGAAGGTCTCGAACAGGATCGTGTTCGCGGCCCGCAGTGCGCGCCACTGCGCGATCAGCGCGGGCCACGACTGGGGTGCGAAGTTCGCCACCTTAACGAAGTCCTCCTGCTCGACGCCGGGCATGGGCGCTTCCATCCCGCGCGCGAACGAGAGCGCGCGCACCGTGAAGACCCACTCCATGTCGACCACGTGCCCGACCACTTCGTGCAGCGTCCACTTGCCGGGCGCGTAGCGATACTCGACGCGCTCCGGCTTCGCGCGCTCGAGCAGCATGGTCGACTCGACGATCTGCGAGCGCAGGATCGAGAGGATGTCGCCTTCCGGGACCTGTTCGATGTAACCGCCGTAGTACGCGTTGTACTCCGACGCCTGGGGGCGCATCGTGTACATCGGCTCAGCCTCCCATCTGCTTGGTGACGTCGCGGAACCGGCGTTCCATCTCGTCGGGTGCGACGTCCTCGACGTGGGTGGCGATGCTCCACACGTGCCCGTACGGGTCGACCAGGGTGCCGACGCGATCGCCATAGAACTCGTTGTTCACCGGACGCTTCTCTTTGGCGCCCGCGGCGATCGCGCGCGCGAACACGTCGTCGACGTTCTCGACGTAGATCATGAGACTCACCGGTGTTCCGCCGAGGGCTTGCGGTCCGACGTAGCCCATGTCGGGGAACTCGTCGGCCAGCATGACGACCGACTTACCGATGACGATCTCGGCGTGCATGATCATGCCCTTGGAATCCAGGCGTAAACGCTCTTCGGCGCCGAAGGCTTTCTTGTAGAAGTCGAGAGCGCCCGCGGCGCCCTTCATGACGAGGTACGGGGTGACGGTGGCGTAGCCGTCGGGGATGGGTTTTACGGCCATGGTGAGACCTCCGCGTTGGGTGGAATCGAACGCACACGCCGAGGTTCGGGACGACGTGTGCCGGAAGTCTAACCAATGGGAGAGGCGCCCGCCAGGGGGTTGCGATGTGGGCCTACGACCGCTCGCCCGCGGCCTCCCGCGAGCGCTGCGCGCGGTGCTTCCACATCTCCACGAACACGGGCGCCACCGACAGCGCCACGATAGCGAGGATAGCGACCGTGAAGTTCTCCTTCACGAACGGGATGGTGCCGAAGAAATACCCGAGCAGGGTGAGGCTCACGACCCACAGCACCCCGCCGGCGGCGTTGTAGGCCCAGAAGCGCACGTAGCGCATGCGCCCCACGCCGGCCACGAAGGGCGCAAAGGTGCGCACGATGGGCACGAAGCGCGCCAGCACGATGGTCTTGCCCCCGTGCTTCTCGTAGAAGCGCTGGGTGCGCAGGAGGTACTCCTCCTTGAAGAAGCGGCTCCCCTCGGTGAACGCGCGCACGCCGAACGCGCGCCCGATGGCGTAGTTCACCGAGTCGCCCAGGATGGCCGCGATAGTGAGCAGCACAATCACCCAAACGACGTCGAGCGCGCCCGCGCCCGCCAGTGCACCCGCCGCGAACAAGAGCGAGTCGCCGGGGAGGAACGGTGTCACCACGAAGCCCGTCTCGAGGAACACGATGGCGAACAGAATGGCGTACGTCCACGTGCCGTACGTCGTCACCACCTCGAGCAAGTGCTTGTCGATGTGGAGAAAGAAATCGAATACGCGCGCCAGAAACTCCATGCGGCCTTGCTATGGGCTAGTGCGCAACGGCGGCGCCTTCGTGCGCGAGCTGCTTGACCAACTCGCCCACCACCGCCTTGGCGTCGCCGAACAGCATGAAGGTTTGATCGGCGAAGTACAGCTCGTTGTCGATGCCGGCGAAGCCCGGATTCTTGCTGCGCTTGATCGCGAACACGGTCTTGGCCTTGTCGGCGTCGATGATCGGCATGCCGTAGATCGGGCTCGACCGGTCGTGGCGCGCCGCCGGGTTCACGACGTCGTTCGCGCCCACCACCAGGACCACGTCCGTCTGCGGCAGATCGCGGTTGATGTCC